>JAYUGV010000129.1:0-4690 GCA_043767565.1 Anaerolineales bacterium | reverse complement strand
TTTCCGCTTGTATTTTTATAGCCATGTGCGTATACTATCGCAAATACCAAAAGGAGAGCGCCATGAAAACATTACGACCGTTATTCTTTTTTTCAAGTCTTTTGCTCATTGTAGGTTTGGCTTGTAGTGCACTGGGAGGCGGAAATACCCCTGCACCTACCCAGCCTCAGCAGCCCGTTGAGCAACCGACCCAGCCGCCTGCGACTGTTGCACCCACGGATGTTCCGCAGCCGACGGCCGCCGCGCCTGTAGCAACGGAACCACCTGTTTCCTCTGCTCAACAATTCTTCACAGAAGAGTTTGACATTCCCCTTTCAGGTGATTGGGATACCCTGACTGTAACGGGTAGCGATAAAGCAGACGCTGACAAGGTTACCGTGGAAGCCAAGAATGGCAACCTGAGCTGGGATTTTGAAAGCGAGTATGTCTATTATTATCTGTTCTATAATGCATTTACTTACGAAGATGTTCGGATCGATCTGCGTGCCGATAACCGCGGTAAGAACAATAATTCCATCAGCCTGATTTGCAGATACGACCCCAAAGTTGGCTGGTACGAATTCAATATTGCCAATAACGGGTTATATGACATCTCTTATGCTGAAGTAACCTCAAGTGGCGAAATTTCATACACTCTCATTACCAATGGCGGCTCAAACGCCATCAAGCAAGGTAAGGAAGTCAATGAATATGGTATTTCCTGCAAGGGTCAGCAGCTAACCTTGTATATCAACGGCAAGGAAGCAAAATCGTTGACCGAGAAAAAATATGCTTTACGTGAAGGTAATGTCGGCATGTCGGTGTCGGCGTTTGATGTGTTGCCGATCCAGATCGAGATGGATTGGTTCAAGATCAGCGAGCCGTAATTCACAGTAAGTTATCAAACAAAAAACTTCCGAAGTCTCAAAGACTTCGGAAGTTTTGTTTTAATACAACGGTATTCGCGCTCCGGTAATTTTCCCCGCTTCATCAGAAAATAGATACTGTATTGCGGCGACAATTTCAGTGGGCGTGGTGCCGTCACTTTTTTTATTCACATCGATCGCTTTTACTTGAATGATGTTGGCGGTGACACCGCTCTCTTTAAGTTCAGCCGCGAGGGTCAACACCAGTGTCTCTTGCGCGGCTTTGGCGGCGTTGTAGACGCCGCGTTTGGCAGGCGGGTTGGCTGCGGTGGAGGGTGAAATTGTGATCACACGTCCCCAATTACTCGCGGCGAGTTTCGGTGAAAAGGCTTGGAACAAGTGGAACGTCGTCCACACGTGTTGACCGAGCATGGACTCCAGGTCATCTGCGCTGGTTTCGGCGAGAGTCTTGCCGCCGGTCCAACCGCCGACGAGGTGGAATAAAGCGTGGACGCTGCCGAATTTGTTTGAAACAGCCTCGGCTGAGTCATGAACCGCCTGCCCGCTGCGGAGGTCAACGCTGGAGGTGAAGAGACGTTCGCTCGGCAGTTTTAAGTCGCGGGTCAAGTTATCCAATTTATCTTGATCGTGACCCAGCAATGCCAGTGAGTGTCCCTGTGCGGCAAATGTTTTGGCAGCTAAAGATCCGAGCACACCGGTTGCGCCGGTGATGACGATATTTTTTACTCCCTCTCCCTCAGGGAGAGGGCTGGGGTGAGGGACAGGGCTATTCATTCAGCGCACCAACCTGTACCTCGCTCATGCCTTCAATAAAAGGCAGATCAGATTGTTCGGGCAGATGTTCCTTGCCGTGAAAGTCGATCATGTGACCGGACTTGGCAGCTTTAGTTTCCAGGTAAAAGCGATTGTGGTCGTTGGCTTCCATGATGTGCGGAATGCGTTGAGCGACGTTAATGCCATATTGCGTGAGCTGATCGATCTTCTTGGGGTTATTGGTCATCAACTGGATCGACTCGATCTTGAGCGACGTCAGCATGTGCGCCGCCACCGCGTAATCGCGTTCGTCATCGCGGAAGCCCAGCGCGAGATTTGCCTCCACCGTATCAAGCCCTTCATCCTGCAAACTATACGCGCGGATCTTGTTGATGAGTCCGATGCCGCGGCCCTCCTGGCGCAGATAGAGCACCATGCCCTTATCCATTTGACCGATGGTTTTCAACGCAGCTTCGAGCTGGTCGCGGCAATCACAGCGCAGCGACCCGACCACATCGCCGGTTAAACATTCCGAATGTAAACGCACCGGCACATTGCTTGCGCCGATCACATCACCTTTGGTGATGGCGACATGTTCCTTGCCGTCACGATTGTTTTCAAACGCGATGATATGAAAATTACCGAAGCGGCTTGGCAGTTCTGCCATCGCTACAATGCGGACGCAGGTCCCATCTTTGCCCAAACCCGGGCAATCATGATCGCCCTCTGTTTCCAGCAGCACATCAAATTTTTCATGCATGGTTGTTGTCATAATTATTTCTCCAATTGATACTTCAATACGATTCCGCCGTCCGGATGCTGTTCTACATGGATCAATTTCAAAGGGATAGCTGCGCTTCTTTCCAAGCCGGAGCCTGCCGCCATACTAGGAGCGGACTCTCCGCCGAACACCAGTGGCGCAACATACATGGAGACTTCATCCACCAACCCGAGCCGCAGCAACTCGAAGTTCAATGTCGCGCCGCCTTCCACCATGAGACGGTTGATGCCAAGTTCCTTCAATGTGTGCAGCATCTGTTCCAGATCAACGCGCTCACTGGCATGGACAAATACTCCGACACCTTCAGCGCGCAGGGCGGCGAGTTGGTCATTAGATGTTTGATGAGTTGTGAATATTACGACGCGCGCCCCGCCTTCACGTAAGAATTTTGAATGAGAATTAAGTTCCGCCTTCGTGACCACTCCCACCTTGATCGGATTCGGTGTCAGTCGGCGCGCAACTCGTTCGCAGCGTAACGCTTCAGACTTCACGTTCAGCTTCGGGTCTTCGTCGAGCAGTGTTCTGCCGCCCACCATCACCGCATCCGACCCGGCGCGGAGTCGATCCACGCGTTCCTTATCGCGCAGCGATGAGATCGCCGCGCCCTTGCGCGCAAACGTATCGATCTTGCCATCGGCAGTCATTGCCACATTGATGAATACAAATGGACGGTTCATATTCATATTGTACGTCTATTCCAGCCGTTTCCCCAGCAGTTCAACTGCCGGGGAAACCAAGATATTTTTTCAGCGCGGCGATCTGCGCTTTTCGGAAATTCTGAACGAGCGGTAATTGCGGATCGATCGCATCAAAGCCGTGAAACGCACCGGGGATAACATCCAATTCACACGCGATGCCGCATTCCTTCAAGCGTTGGGCGTATACCGCATCTTCATCGTGAAAAACATCCAAAGTTCCCACCCCGATCCAGGCTGGGGGCAGACCTGAAAGGTCCGCGCGGCGGGCAGGCACGGAGTAAGCAGGGACATCTTCTGCGCCGCACTCTTTTCCCAAATAGGACCCCCACCCGAACCGGTTGCTCTTTTGGTTCCAGGTAATGTTTTGGCTGTCATCGATCTCAGTGCGGAGCACGGTCCGATCATCCAACATCGGGTAGACCAGCAGTTGGAAAACAAGTTTGATCGCCTGCCGGTCGTGCGCGAGCTGGGCGAGCGCCGCCGCCAATCCGCCCCCGGCGCTATTTCCCCCAACCGCAATTCGATGGGTATCGACACCGAGTTCCTGCGCATGAGACACGACCCACTTCAGCGCGGAGTAACAATCATCCAGCCCGGCTGGGAAGGGATGCTTGGGAGCACAGCGATAATCCACGGAAACGACGGTAATGCCCAACTCACGCACATAGTCGGCGCAGCTGCGGTCATCCATTTCTGGTTTGCCCATCACGTATCCGCCGCCGTGGAACCAGATCAGCACCGGTGTTGGCGCGGACATGGATTTTGGTTTGTAGACTCGCAAACGGAGCTTGGTGCGTTCAGCCTGCCCCGGGATCAAGACATTTTCAATATGGATATCTTCAGGAGTTTTTGGGGAAGGTATCAGGCATATCAACAGAGCAGTGAGCCAAAGATTCTTTGCACTGAAAAGGAACTTCGGGGTCTGCCTTGCGGCTTGCTGCAGTTCTGGATGTATTTTTGAAAATTGATTATTCACGGTTAATGACTCTCCTGTTGATTTGTGACACCCAGCTTAAGCGCAATAATAGACCTCTTGCGAAAGTATTTTTGCCACAGATTTCACGAATTCACACGGATTTTTTTGAATAAAAATCTGTGTAAATCAGTGAAATCCGTGGCTAAGAATTTCGCTGCTTCTCTCTGGTTGTCACTTATGCAAGAGGTCTAATATCTGTAGATATGAAATTATAGTCCTCCCAATAAAAATACAACAACAGTGCCGGAGCTCGCTCCGGCTTTTGGACAGCAAGCTGTCTGACTCCAGAATCGAAACCTACCGAACCACTATCTGACTCGCTTTATCGAAAATAAAATCAACCAAATAATGATTCACTTCCTCGGCGGCATCATGTTGGACCCAATGCGTAGCTTCGGGGAAGAAGATCAAGTTGCCCTCATCCACATAATCCATGCTCGGACGTGCCATGCGGTGACTCAGCGCAAAGTCTTTCATGCCCCACATCATCAGGGTTGGGACTTTGATACGCAAGTCTTTTGGCATTGCTGGTTGGTAACGTATGAGCGCGCGATACCAATTGATCATGGATGTCATCGCCTCGGGTTGTGACCAGGCTTCTTTATATTTTTCAATA
>JAYUGV010000128.1:0-4702 GCA_043767565.1 Anaerolineales bacterium | reverse complement strand
TTAGCACAATCCAACTCGCGGCGACATTCCTCCATTGGGATAAATTCTCGGTCGGCACGGTACCATTTTACGTATGGTTTGCCAGTTATCTTTTACCGCCGCCAATCTTCGTCGCCGCGTATCTCTGGCACCAACGGCAAGCCCTAAAAGAATCGCCCGCCTCAACAGGCGATCAAATCCAGCCCTGGTTGCAATGGACCTTGCTCATCGTCGGTGGCGGACTTACTGTTATTACCTTTGTGCTCTTCTTCTTCCCATCAATCGTAATTCCCTCTTTCCCCTGGAAGTTGACCCCGCTTACCGCGCGCTCCCTGAGCGGATGGCTTGCCGCGGTTGGAACGATCATGCTTTCAATGCGGCGTGAAAATAATCGGACGCGTGCGCGTCTCGCTACCCCGATGCTGATCCTGATTCTCCCGGCGCTTCTCCTCCAGCTGACTCGTTTCTCCGGCGAAGTGAACTGGAGCAGCCCAACACTTTGGTTTGGTTTGATCCTTTTTGCCATCGTCGGCTTCTGCGGTCTCGTCCTAGCAAAGGGAAGCTGGCGGGATGCGTTGAGTTAAGGCGAGCAACATTTCGTGAGGAGAATCTGGATCGAGTCCGCAATTTGGAGCGCAAGATTGTCCGCGTGGATGAGGAGATTGATAGGCAGGTGTATGTCCTTTATGGGTTGTCCCCTGATGAAATCAAAATTATGGAAGAAAAAGAGTAACTCGTTGAGAATTCATAGAAAGAGCTCCCCCCCAAGTCCATAACCTGGGGGAGAGCTGATTCGTTCTCAATTTCGATCGGCTTTGTTTGCGAATTTACTTACTTCGCTACACAGCCCGGCAATTTAAAACTGCCAATGCGGGTCTGCCAGCCTGCCAGGCTGGATAACTGTCCTGCAAGAGTGTAATACTCATTAACGTACCAGAACGTGCAGTCATCCACCGGGTCAACATTGAGCGAGGAATAATCGCCCCAGCGCGAATTGGTAGTCCGCTGCACACCCGAGCCATTGATAATCGTGCCCTCGCCGAGGGTCAACTGACCCAAAGGATCACCTGCCATCCGGCCGGTGTAGCGGATACCCGGGAACACATCCACACCGTTGACCACGCTGTAACCCAGAGCCATGTTACCCTTCCAATCCATGGCAGCGCTTCCCATCCAGCGATTGACTCCATCACCGGGCGCAAATGTGCCCTGCTGATAGACGGAATACGTCCCGTTGACACGCCTGATTTCATACCAGCGCACACCTGCGACACCGGGCGCTGCTTCCACCGATTGGTTTGTCACATACGACTCGTACGTGCCGAAGTTGCGATAGGCCAAGCGATAGGTTGGTCGCTGGCGGTACGAAAGGATATCGATGTATTGGCTTCCATTGGTTATTCCCGGCTGTGGGAGGCAGTCTCGACTGCTGGGAGCTAAGGAGCCAGGCACAACACCACATGGGAAGATTGAGTCGAACGACGCGACCGGTAATTGTGTCGCAAGCCTGAAGGATGCAGTGGCTTGGGAGTTCCACTGCACATTCAACTCGAAGATATTCAAAGCATCGGATGCCGCACCATAACCTGCGCCATCATCCTGAGTTCCGATGATCAGCGCGGGCGCGTCGGTTTTTGGTTTGGCTTTGCCGTCAACATCTGCCGGGAGCAAACCATCACCCACCAGAGGCAAATTCGCAGGTACATTTCCATCTATAAAAAACTGGACAGCGCGGGCTTTGGCTTGTCCATTCACCATTTTGTTCTTCTCGAGGGCGTAAACGCTGATCCCATATCCAGTTTGATCTCCGAAATCACGCGTGGTCAAAATATAGGAGTCTTTCCAGACGCTGTATTTGGGATAATCGGGGAAGAAAGTTCCGCCTGGCAATTCCGGATCGTCCTGAGTAACGAAGGCGTAGCGGTAGTATGCTCCAGTTGGGTCAGGGGTCTGCGAAATTGCAACGCAGTTGTAGTACTTCGGGCCCCGCGTGGTGAACTGCGAGAGCAGCCAGCGATCGGAAAATTGATCGTACAGTACGACCGGGTCACCGGAGGGATCGGTGCAGTCTGGAACCACAAAGCCAGACCACAATGTGCCGGTGTCAACAGGTCCGAGCAGAAGGTTGCCCGATTTGTTATAGATGGCGAATGCCAGGTTCACCATCTCTACGTAATGGTTCGGTCCCACATCACCATTCGGATCGGGTGGGTTGACGCGGAAACCAAACAAGTTGAAATTATCAACATTGCTCAACCCTTCAAAGTTCGCCAAGGTACCGGAAATTGCTGGCGATGAGGGCAGCACGCTGTTTTGAACCGCTCCATCTCCTAAGAACCCCAGGTCTGTAACAGGAGTTCCGCGCTCTTCCCGAATATCTTCATCATCACCTGTGTCTGGCGAGATTGCAGGGGTTATTCGTTGCGCAGCCATGTCACGCAGGGTTGGCGAGACATCGAACGCAACGTTGTCTGAAAACTTGGGTTTGGGAGCCTTGAAGGCTTGCAAGGAAGATTCTGAAGGCGCCGCACCAGCAGGGAATACAGCCAATAGGCTCGCGATCATGATCAACGTGAACATGATCACAAAAATCTTTTTCGTTTTCATATGCATTTTCTCCTCTATGTGAAACTATTTTTCTTTTGATTGAGAATCGTTCGCTGAAAGAGATAGATCGCTTTTATGATGATGTGGGGCCACCTCCTGTAGCATATGCAATATGTATCGTTTGAGTTGGTGTATCCATTGTAAACGCATTCGACATGAAATTCAAGAACGAACCTTAGAGGATGTTACACACCCAGAAATTATTTTCGAACACAGCAAGATTGTGACGTGAGTCAAACACGATTCATGGGTGGACAATGACGCGAGTCGGGAAAGGTTTCGCGGAGACGCGTCAGGTCTGGTAATTAACGAAAATTGTAATACTCTTCCCTCCCACCTCATCTAATCCCACATGAACAACCTTAGAACCATCTCCCAAACCATTGAACCACAAACCGCCATCGAAGGCGCGCCACACCATGTCACCCTGGGTCAAATCCCAGAATAGGACAACGCGGATGGCAAAGGGTATTCATCGCCATCGTAGAGATGCTTCGGGCAGCAACCGCCCTCAGCATGACATTATCAAGATTACTCCTCGTAATACCTATCACCCTCACCTCATCTAACTCCACATGAACAATCTTAGAACTATCTCTCAAACCATCAACCCACAGACCGCCATCGAGGGCGCGGGCGTGCGTTTGCTTCGCTCCATCTCCCCGCGCGTCAGCAATGAATTTGATCCCTTCCTGCTCTTCGACCACTTCGCCTTCAACGACCCGCTCGAAGGACCCATCCGCGGCTTCCCCTACCATCCGCATCGCGGCATCGAAACCGTCACCTACATGCTCGAAGGCTCCACCGCCCACCGTGACAGCCTCGGCAACGAAGGTGTCATCGGTCCCGGCGATGTGCAGTGGATGAGTTCCGGTCGCGGCATCCTCCATGAAGAAATGCCCCGCCGCGGCGCGAGCGGCAACATCTACGGCTTCCAACTCTGGGTCAACCTGCCCTCGCATCTCAAGATGTCCGAGCCGCGCTATCAGGAAGTGACCGCCGCCACGATCCCCACCTACGAAAAGGATGGAGTCAAGATCCGCGTTGTGGCTGGGACGGCAGATAACGTCACCGGTCCCGTCGTCGATATTTCCGGTTCGCCTCTTTACATGGACGTGGAGCTTGCTCCGGGCATCGAATGGCAGTTCCCCATCCCCAGCGGACACACGCTCATCACTTACGTTTTCCAGGGCGAAGGCGTCTTCTCGGGCGACCCTTCGACAGGATCAGGATTAACAATCGACGCTCCGAAGATGCTCAAATATGCAGACGGCGATCACATCACTGTGAAAACAGAAAACGACTCCGTGCGCTTCATGCTGATCTCTGGTGCGCCATTCAAAGAACCAATCGTGCCTTACGGTCCCTTCGTGATGAACACCATCGAAGAGATTCAAGAAACAATAAAAGAATTGCGTAACGGGACGTTTATCAAAGCATAAGGTGAAAAAACTCCGAGATTTCAAAAATCTCGGAGTTTTTCTTTAGGCTCAAATCCACCCGATCTCTGCCATGGCTTTGAGAGAAATCGCCAGCCCAATCCCCGAAACAATCAGCGCACTCAACACCGGTAGGAATTGAATGAGCTTGCCTTGTGAGGGGAAACGATTAAAAAGCCGTCCGGCATAAATAAACGTCATCCCGATAGCGGTCAATGCGCCAGCTAATCCCAAACTAAAAGCCAACACCAATATCAAACCAAAACTGATCTTGTTCAAGGCAATCGCGCCTAACAAAACCACCAACGCCGAAGGACAGGGAATGATCCCGCCCGAAATGCCCAGCATTAGCAAACTGCGCCAGGTAACAGGCGACCCATCTGCGCCGGGCGGCATGTGGGAATGGTCAGCATCGTTGTGATCATCATGTCTGTGATGATGGTCATGACCGTGATCGTGCGCATCATGTGCATGAGGATGAACATGATCGTGATCATGCGAATGGTTCTGTCCATGCGCGGGTTGAAGCACATATTTATGCTGCTGATCTGAATTCCCTACCGAGATGTGTTGTAAGGCTGGCACATACGCCTGACGTGAACTCGTCCAATTCTTTATAAGTGTACGTATCCATGCTCCCGCCCCTGCGGAACGAAAGCGACTCCAGGCCAGGTTGA
>JAYUGV010000127.1:0-4707 GCA_043767565.1 Anaerolineales bacterium | reverse complement strand
TCGCCACCATCGAAAACGGATTCAACACTGTAGGCGCGGAACTCGAAGCCGTACATCTGCGCGCAGCCTTGGGTGAAGCGATGAAACTCGCCACCGCGGTGAACGTTTATCTCGATGTCAACGCACCCTGGTCTGCCATCAAAGTGGACAAGGACGGCGCGAGCAAGACGGTCTACACCGCGCTCAAAGCCATCGACTCGCTCAAGATCATGTTCGCGCCTTTCCTGCCGTTTACCTGTGAAAGGCTGCATGGTTTCTTCGGCTACGAGACCCCGCTCTTCGGCGAGCAATACACCGAGACCGTAAATGACTCACTCGGTGAGCATACGGTATTGCGGTATCGTTCCGTAGGACGAGATAGTATCTCGTCCTACTGGAAACCCAGCGCCTTGAAGCCGGGACAGAAATTGAATCAACCGGGTCCGTTGTTCAAAAAACTTGAAGACACAGTTGTTGAACAAGAACGGGCTAAATTAGGAAAATAAAATCTAGAAATGGACATCCATTTTTAAAGGAAGGGCATGTTAGGAATACAAAAAGTTCAGCGATAATGCTGAACTTTTTGTATTAGACAAATATCCTGACCCTTACCCAATATGCTAAAGTCCATTTCAGGATCATCCTCGGTTTGATTGTTTGTTCGCACTTACAATTTTACCGAGAAGGATTTGTTTTTATCTTTTTGTCAAGCGACTTTGCAAAAGCCATGTTACTCGATTTTCTGATAAAGCCGAAAACTTATTCACTCATCGAAACAGGCATTTGCCTTACATCCCGCCTCAAAAATAAAATAAACCCAACCAACCTGATCCCAGTGCTCAGCCACAACACGCCGCCGAGGCTGATGTAATTTGCGAGCCACGTTCCAATCAACGGCGCGAGGATCATGGAAAAATATTGCGTCGACTGCGCCAGTGAGACCAGGGTGGCGCTGTATTCAGCCGGAACAGTTTTCATTAACTCGTCAAAGAACACCAGGTCTAATCCGCCTTGAAAGATGCCCACAAATGCAGCGCTGGCAAAGATCCAATATATCTGTGTGGAGGCAGCAATAAAAGCAGGATGAAAGATCATCCCGAATGTTGTCGCAAGCAGGACAAACCGTCCGCCAAATTTTCGGGAAAGTATGGGCCACATGAAATAGCCGACCAACATCACAAGGGTCATGGTCATCGTGATCGTGCCGATCTGGCCATCGGTGGCATGGATCACACGCACATAATAGAGCGGCAATACAGGCAGGCTCAACATCAACGCGGAGAAATACACAAAGCGCTTGGATGCAAACGAAACAAACGCCGGGTTCGCGCGCAAAAGCGTAAGATAGTTTTTTAATCCTTCTTTCGGTGAGCCGCTTTGCGCCAGGGGCGGAGGAGTTTGCTCGGGGATCTGTATTTGATTCGAAAAGTAATAGCTCAAGAATCCGCCCAGCGACAACACCAAAAACATGACTGCATAATTTGTCGGGAAGTTGATCAAGTCAATGACACGCGTGACAATGAACGTTCCCACTACGCCGGTGATCCCAAAGATCGCCCAGCGGCGGCTCAGCAGGGCATACCGTCCCTCTGGTCCCGCCACCGCATTCATCACCACCGAAAAAGCCACAGCCAGCGCAGTCTGCGGCAGGGTCGCAAACGCCCAGATCGCCAATGTGGCAATGATCAGATATTTCTCGTCCGCAAAAAAAGTTAGAATACCCGTGAGCGCAAAACACATGATTACCATCAGGCGCGAGAGCCCATACCAGAACACAATATTCTTGCGCGTCTGCAAGAACCTGCCAACAACGATCGCCAGGAATAACCCAGTCATGCCGGGCATGGAGGAAAGCAGTCCCACTTGAAAATTTGTCGCACCGAGGCGGGTAAGGAACACCGGCAGGTAAGGCGCAGAGACATTCGAAATGCTCACGCCCACGCCATCGATCTGCACGTTGCGAAAATTTCGTTTTTGGATATCTTCTGCGGTGAGTGGATTCATGAATAGATTCCCGATCAGGAGTTGGATTATAAACCCTGAGGTAAAATCGGCGGATGATCGAAATACACCGCATCAAACCTGACGAGTGGCTGGCTGCTAAACGAGTGGTTTATCGCGTCGCCCAAGCCGTTTTCAACGACCCGCGCCCATTGGAAGAGTCGATCGCGTATTATGAATCGCGCCACGAACTCAAGGATATGGATGATATTCAAAAAAGTTATTTCGAGAACAGCGGTATATTTCTCGTCATGACAGACGACGATCGATTTATCTGCACAGGCGCGATCCGAAAATTGGAAGAGGGTGTCTGTGAACTCAAAAGGTTATGGTTGTTGACAGAGTATCATGGGCGGGGCTTGGGTTATCGCATGCTGGAGGAATTATTGACCTTTGCCAGAGAAGCAGAATATAAACGCATCCGGCTTGAGACTGACCCAAACGCCCAAAGCCAGGCGGTGAGCTTTTATAAAAAAATCGGCTTTTATGAAATACCAGGGTACACCGATCAAAGCGGTGAAGTGGCGATGGAGATGATTTTATAAAGCAGGTCACACTTGAAGCACAACTTACAATGTCTATATCTTGATCACCCTCAACCAATCAGGTAATTGGTCCACCAACTGCTTCATGATCTTTCTGGTGCGCTGTTTGAAGATTTTAACATCGCCATACACTTCCCTAGTCTCTTCACTGAACAAGGCACATTCAGCGTTTGCAGAAATAATAATGATGATATTCACAGATGTCTCCGAATATTTTCATAAAAATCGCATATCAGATTGAAATCGTCTAATTACTGATGTATAATCTTGCGCATGCCTGAATGGATTGGCAAGACAATCGGTAGAGTTCGGATCGACAAATACTTGGCGCGCGGGGGCATGGCTGAGGTTTATCTTGGCGCACATCTTTCTTTAGACCGTTTGGTTGCAGTTAAAGTATTACATAGTTACATCGAAGAAGACCCGGGCTTGCTGGCACGCTTTCAACGCGAAGCAAAAGTGGTAGCAGCGTTGCGCCACCCCAACATCGTTCAGATCTTTGATTTCGATGCGACCGAGGGTCATCCATACATTGTAATGGAATACTTGAAGGGACCCACCCTATCAACGTATCTCCGTGGTTTGCATGACCGCGGCGACCGCATCCCGCCTCATCAAGTAGCGCGTCTGCTCAAGGCGTTGACTGCCGCGCTCGATTATGCTCATGGACAGGGTGTCATTCACCGCGACATCAAACCCGGCAACATCATGCTGCATGGAAACGCAGATGAGATCAGACTCGATCAACCCTTAACCGCTGACGTCGAAGCGGTCATCACTGACTTTGGATTGGTACGCATTGAACATGCCGCATCGCAAACTGCGTCTGGCATGATCAGCGGAACGCCATCCTATATGTCACCGGAACAGGCACGTGGTGATAAGACCGACCACCGCACAGATATTTACTCGCTAGGTTGTGTATTGTATGAAATGTTGGCGGGCCGGGTTCCCTTTGAAGCGGATACCAGCATGTCTGTGATCTACATGCAAATCAATGAACCGCCTCCACCTATTCCAGGCGTGAACCCGGCGGTGCAAGCGGTAATGAATCGCGCGCTGGCAAAAAAACCGGACGACCGTTACCAAACCTGCCGCGAAATGGCGGTGGATTTTTTCCTGGCGCTTGGCATGAACGCCGAGGCTGAGACCATTATCGAATCGATGCCAGCCGAGAGTGGCGTCAAACATACGGTGGCTTCCATTAAGCCGAAGACGACTCAACGAAAACCATTATGGATTGGCGCGGTTGCCCTTTCAGTCATCTTCCTGATTGCTGCTGCGTTTGGAGCCATTCGAGTATTCTCCAATTCATCGCCCCCTTCAAATATAACGGAAACCCAAAGCCCTGCGAATACTGATCCAGCAACGGTTTCAGAAACAGTAGCAGTTGTTGGACCACCTGGCTCTGAGGGCATGGTGGAAATACCAGCCGGAACGTACGAGGTGGGCACGAACGACCCGGTGGACAAATATCATAGCGCACCTACCAATGTCACATTCGAATCCAATTTCTGGGTTGATAAGTTCCAAACGACGAACGCACTGTATCAGAAATTTTTAGATGTAACCGGCGGGCAAGCACCAGAGGTCTGGCCGGGTGAAGGCGACCACCCAGTTCGAGGCGTCATCTGGGAGCAGGCAGTTGCCTATTGCAGTTGGGAGAATAAACGCCTGCTAACCGAGGCAGAATGGGAGGCGGCCGGACGCGGTCCTGGTGTAAATCCTCCGTTATATCCCTGGGGCAGCGATCCCACTGCGGGCGGGAAAACTTTCAGTCTACCCGATCAGGATACCTATGCAGTTGGCGCTCAATCTTTCAACGTAAGTCCTTCAGGGGTATTCGATATGGTTGGAAATGTGTGGGAATGGGTCGGGGAACCCTATAGCAGCGTGCAGGATGGATACAAAATAATACGCGGGGGCCGATTCGGAATACCACAGGATTTAGCTTATAGGCTGGCTATTGCACCAGACGATACGCACCTTAACCAATTTGCTGGATTTCGCTGTGCAGCAGACAAAGTAAAGTAGTATAGAGGAGAAAGATCATGAGAGACCAACACACTTTCCGCGCCAATTGGGTAATATCGGCATTGCTGATTGTTTTAATCACGGTAGGATGTGCGGGCACTGCACAACAAGTCACGACAGAACCAGCTGCAACATCTGAAGTTTCTGC
>JAYUGV010000126.1:0-11823 GCA_043767565.1 Anaerolineales bacterium | reverse complement strand
AGCAACTTCCCGATTCCAGAGTTCGCGAGCAGTTGCACTGCGAGCAGGATGCAGTCCAACTGCATCCAAAACAAGGAACTTATTTTTACACGAGTGCTTAGTATAAACCATGATGATGATAAAAAATTACAACAACTGAATTACAATTAATTGTTGGGGGTCTGTAAGGGTATTAGCCATCTGTTATCCAACGATTATATTCACCGTAAAAAGGATTGAAGGGCTGGCGCAGGCTGGTTTGGACTTTAGGCAGAGCGGGTCGCCAGTTGCAGATAAAGTCACTGTTCCAGGAGCCAGTGCATCGTAGATCCCCTGCGCGCCTTTGATCACCATCATACCCATTTTGAGATGCAAGACGCTTTCGTTGTCTATTGTCACTGTCCATTCATATCTGTCAGTGCCAAGGTTGAGCAGGAAGGCATCCCCAACTTTTAGATTAAATGTCTTCCCGTTATCTTCCAATGTGATGCCGCTTTCTGGGATGGTGTTGCCACCGGGCACAATAGTCTCAGTCACTGGGATTGGTAGTGAACTTAATGCAACAGATGTAGAAACCTCGCGAGCACTTTGAATCACCTCGGCGGTTGGTGCGCTAATTTCAGCGGCTGGCGGGTTGGCAGGTTGCTGGGGTGAAGATGCTTCGGTAGAAGTCCCTGCCGAGCAGGCTTGTGTAAGGAATAGGATCGATACGATTAAAACGCCAAACATCTTTTTCATTGGAATACTCCTTCTTTCATTCGGATTGTAGCCTGGACGAATCCTTATAGAGGAAAGTTCCGCTATAAGGGGGGATGCTGAAATGCTATACTTAGAATATTCTGTTTACTGGCGCAGAGGGGAATTATTATGGAACTTAGTCGCGGTGTGAAATCCATTTTGCGTTTTGTTTTTTCAATCCTATTTCTGGTTCTTATAACGCTGGTTGATGCCTTGTTTTCAGGATTATCCACAACAGTAGAACGGATAATTAGTTTGTTGCTTTTGGTCTTGCCTGGGGTTGCGGGTGTTGTTTATGGAATATTGAGCATCATGCGCAAAGAATTGAGAAGCTGGGTGGCAATCCTGGGTATTTTGCTTAATGGACTATTTGCAGTATTTCACTTATTCGTGATCTCATTTGCAGGTTAAGTGAGTTTCGTTTTTATAAGCTTGAGAATTTCTTCGGGCTTTTGAGAGATATCTACTGCGACCACGTTGCCTGTTAGCGTGATCTCATCAGCCATGCGGCCAGTCCCGCGCATGACAAAAGTAGGGCGGTTTTCCAATAGACTATATTCCACATCGGTTCGCGAAATATTCCCGCCATTGACTAGGATGGTAATTGATTTTTGAAGGTTTGCAGCGCCAACCGCGGGTGTGCCTTTTATGTCACTTGCAATGGCAGTTGCGATCTTCGAGATCCAGCCTGATTCATCGCCCCAGTCATCGCCTGGGATCAAAAAGAAATGGGTGTGGTTTGCATCCAGAATGGATTGAGGTTCTTCTTTCATCAACAAACTATCGAACACAACGCCGATCAATGGGAATGAAAACTTGTTACGTTTACGCTGTCGCCCGATCTCGGTCATGATACCGGCTTGCGTGCCCCCATCAACCACAACCGACTGAGTCTCCTCTGCAAGTTTGGCAACAATACCAATTGCTTTGCGCATAGGAAACTTATCCATGAATCCAATTCCGCCTGCGCCACCCACTAATACAATTACAGTTTTTGGATGAGGGATGGCCAGGTTTGTCAGTGCTTCTTGAATTTCATGATAGTCATTGATGTTGACTGCCCCGACTGTGATATCGTGCTTAAGTGTAAGTTGTCTGACGAGCATAATTGTCTCCTGCTGATAAAGAATCGTTATATTATGTAAAATGATTATATCGTTATAAACGAAAAAGACCTGATGAAATTTTTCATCAGGTCTTTTTCGTTTCTTAAGCACTATTCCACGATATTGATCGGCAGTTCGTTCTTGCCGCTCAACGCCGCTACGCTGACCTTCGCCGCGACCTTCTGTGTGATCTCAGTCAGGGCTTTAGCAACGGGTGAATCGGGATAACTGACCACGATCGGTTTACCCGTATCACCGCCGATGCGGACGTTCTGATCTATGGGAATGCTGCCGAGGAAAGTTGTGTCTGTGACTCGTGCCAGCTCTGCACCGCCGCCGGAGCCGAAAATATCCATACGGGTGCCGTCGGGCAATTCGAGATAGGACATATTCTCGACGATGCCCAAAATAGGCACTTCAAGCGTCTTGAACATATTGAGTCCACGACCGGCATCTTCGAGCGAAACCAATTGCGGAAGTGTGACGATGACCGCGCCGCTCAACGGCAATGCCTGTGCGAGGGATAAAGACGCATCACCCGTACCGGGGGGCAGGTCAATGATCAGGTAATCTAACTCACCCCATTCTACATCGCCCAAAAATTGACGGATGGCGGAATTGAGCATCGGTCCGCGCCAGATGAGGGGTTGACCGGGTTTTACGAGTAAACCCATCGAGATCATTTTGATGCCATGCGCCGTGGCGGGGATGAGACGCTGTCCATTCGGCGGCGGGAGTTTTTTCACGCCGAGCATGGTGGGAGTGTTGGGTCCGTAAATATCGGCATCAAGCAACCCCACGCGTGCGCCGCTTTGGGCAAGCGACACGGCTATATTCACTGCGACCGTGGATTTTCCAACTCCGCCTTTGCCTGAGCCAACCGCGATGGCATTGCGGATGGGCATGGTAACCAGCCCGCGCATACGCCCATCGTTCGGTACATCCGAATCCATTTTGACGGTGACAAATTTGACACCCTCAATTGTCATCACGGCTGCTTTTGAATCTTTTTCGATCTTCGCCCGGAACGGACAGGCGGGTGTCGTGAGCATGACCGTAAATGAAACACTGTTCCCTTCGATCTCAACGTTGTGTACCATGTTGAGGGTTACAAGGTCTTGATGCAGGTCAGGTTCTTGTACTGTACTGAGCGCGGCTAAAACAGCTTCTTTTGTGATTGTCATTGGGTTTTACCTATTAAGATTTTTTCGCGCTGAGCGGAGTAACCTGAGTGCAAGTCGAAGGTTGCGTAGACGAAGCGTGAGTAGCAAGTGCGCTTCGTCTACGGTCTTCGCAAAGAACGCTCAGCCCTCCGCTCAGCGCGAATAATTACGCCGTGGGCGCTGCCGCAGCAGTGACTCCTGCCGCCTTGGCAGCTTTCGCGGCTTCCTTAGCTTTGCGGTCGGCTTCTTCGCGCGCGAAATTCTCGGGGCGAATGCTTTGATAATACGAAGCAGGCTTGAGCAGCTTCTCCATGTTATAGACATTGCGAGTGTATGAAGCGATCTCGAAATCGTGATCCATCTTGATCGCATCGAACGGACAATATTCCGCGCAGAAACCGCAGTTCATGCAGATATCGGCGTCAACGTAGAATTCGGTCGGTTCTGGAACTGGGCGACCAGTTACGGGGTCGTTAGAGCGCACGATCCAGATACATTGGGGAGGACAGACTTTGGCACAAATCCCGCAGGAGGTGCAGAGTATTTCCTTTTTTCCATCCGTATGCTCATTGAAAACGAGGAACGGGATGTAGCGCGCTTCCTCGGGCAGGAGCAGGCGTTCTTCAGGATATTGAACCGTGAAGATGCCGCGCGTCTTCGAGCTTGAACGATGGGCGATACCCTCGGCGCTGTTGTAGCGTTTCTTACCCTGGAACAACCAAACGATATCGTCCCAATAGGTATTCCAGTAGCGTATGAAGGTCACGCTCAAACCTTTGAGTATTCCTTTACCGTACATGTTCATCTCCTCTATCTGTCCAACTCGCCCATCACGATATCGAGCATGCCAAGCAGCGCGACAAAATCCGCGATCTTGGTGCCGATGCACATCTGCTCAAGGCAGGTGATATTCACGAACGACGCTGGGCGCACATGATAACGCCACGGATTTGGCTTGCCGTTCGAGACAAGATAAAACGCCAGCTCACCTTTGGGTGACTCAATGCGACCATACGCCTCACCGGCCGGGACCCGAACCTGGTACGCGGGTTTCTGGGAGTTGATCGGTCCCTCAGGGATTTGTTTGATGGCTTGCTCCAAGATCCGCAGAGATTGCCGGATCTCGTCGATGCGGATCAGGTAGTTGTCCATCATGTCACCGCTGGGGCGGGTGCAGACATCGAAGTCGAAGCGATCGTATACAGAATAAGGATCAGCGCGGCGTAGATCATACGGCACACCCGCGGCGCGGAGCACGGGTCCTGTGACCGAATACTTAATCGCAGTTTCCGCATCCACCACGCGGACGCCCTTCAAGCGCGAGATCAATACTTCATTTTCGCTTAAGAGACGTTCCATTTCATCGGTCTTGCCCTGCAAACGATCAAAGACCAGATCCTTGATCTTCTGCATGGCGCCAGAACCGATGTCACGTACTACGCCGCCAAAGCGCAGATAGTTGCACATCATACGCGCGCCTGAAACTTCTTCAAAGATGTCGAGAATCAACTCGCGTTCTTCAAAAGCATACAGGGCGGGGGTATACATGGCACCGAGATCGTTGAGCAGCATGCCTACGAACACGAGATGGTTCTGGACGCGGCTAAGTTCAGCCATGATGACACGAATATATTCGGCACGTTCGGCAACTTGGATCTTCATCAATTTTTCAACAGCGATGGCGTAGCCTAAATTGTTGCTCATCGAGTTGAAGTAATCGAGACGGTCGGTGAAGGGCATGTTCTGTAAATAGGTATTACGTTCGCCGATCTTGTCGTGATTGCGATGCAGATATCCGACTACGGGCTTCAAGCCGACGATGGTCTCGCCATCAAGTGTGAGCGCAGCGCGGAACACACCGTGTGTGGATGGGTGTTGAGGTCCCATGTTGACCACGATACGGTCTGTCTCCATGCCCTCTTCACTCTTTGTGGTGTAACGAGCCAATGAGCCGTAGAGCAGCGCATCGCCTTCAGGGATCCATTTTTCGGGGTCAAAGTTCTGCGGGAACTTGAGATTATCTTTTAACGGGGTCTTATCCTCAGCCATGTAGAACTTGCCATCGGGCCAGCGGCTCTTGAAGGGTTTGGTCTCTTCTTCGTAGAACGGTTCCTGCCAATCCTTGCGGAGTGGATGACCTTCGTAGCCTTCCCACATGAGGATGCGGCGCAGGTCAGGATGACCGGTGAATTTGATGCCAAGCAGATCCCAGGCTTCGCGTTCCTGTAGATCAGCGCCGGGGTAGACATCGATCAACGAGGGCACTTCGATCGGGTCTACACGTGGGACTTGCACGCGAAAAACGAGTCCGGGTCCGCCGGTGGTTTTGTAGGCGTGATAGACCACTTCCATTTTGTTCTCGGGGAAGTAATCTACGCCAGTGACGGCGGTGAGCAGGTCGAAGCCAAGTTCATCGCGGATGGCGGTGGCGACTTCAACGAGCGAGTCTTTTTCAACGATGAAACCTGCGAACGCGGGACGAGTCTCAGCGGTGACAATGCCCGGGAAACGAGCGACCAGATCAACGGTCAGGGTTGAAGCGGGAGCGGTCATGCCGCACTCTCCTGCGTCGCTTTCGCGGCAGCAGTCGCTTTAATTTCAGCATAGCGGCGCGGGTCCATTAGATCGGGTCCAAGGATCGGAACGGGGATCTCGACACTGTCTGCGCCTTTTTGATACCAGCGCACTTTCTTGATGGATTCTTTATCGATCTTCTCTTGCAGTTTGATCATGCCTGCGATGAGGGCTTGCGGGGTGGGAGGGCAACCGGGGATGTATACATCCACGGGCAGGAATTTATCAATGCCAGCGACAACGTTGTAGCCTTCCTTGAATGGTCCGCCGCCGGATGCGCACGCGCCCATAGCGACAACATATTTGGGCTCGGGCATTTGATTATAGAGGCGCACGATGGCAGGCACCATCTTTTTGGTGACCGTACCAGAGACGAGCATGAGGTCCGCCTGGCGCGGTGTGGGGCGCATGACTTCCATGCCGAAGCGCGCCATGTCATAGCGCGAGGCTTGTGCGGCGATCATTTCGATCGCGCAGCACGCGAGACCGAACATGAGCGGCCACACCGATGAACGCCGACCCCAGTTATAGAGGCGGTCGAGCGTTGTGATGGCTACGGCATTCTGTACATCTTCGGGAATGTCGTATTGGGGCAAACTGAGCTTTTCATTATCCATTGATGTTCTCCTCGAACCAGTCTTGATAGATCGCATATAGGATGTCGTCATTTGCAAGCGACGGGTCATCCTCAAATTCCGAAAGTTGCAAGGTCCAGTTATAGATTTGTTGCAGGGTCACATCTTCGATGTTCACGTCTTTGTGTTGACGACGTAGTTCTAAAGCGATGGCGTACGTGCCTTCCCAGGTGAGGGTCATTTGTTTTCCGCTAATCTTCACTAATCTGCGCTAATCTTTAAATCGAAAACCAGGTTTATGTCTACTTGTTTCATTATCTACGTGTCTACTCTTCCCGATTATCGATCTGCGCGCGCTGGAGTTTGCCAGAATAATCCACATAAATGGATTTCCATTCGGTGAACACTTCGAGCGCGGCTTGTCCGGCTTCGCGGTGTCCGTTGCCGGTGCCGCGCACGCCGCCGAACGGGAATTGGATCTCCGCGCCGGTCGTGCCGTGGTTGATATACACCAAGCCAGTTGCGATGTCGCGCATGGCAGTGAACGCGCGGTTGACATCCTGTGTGAAGATGGATGTGGAGAGTCCGTATTGGGAGCGATTATTGACTTCGATGGCTTCTTCGAATGTTTCGACTTCGATGATCGAAAGCACTGGACCGAATATCTCTTCCGCTTCGAGCGTGGAGCCGGGGTTGACTCCGTCAAAGAGGGTGGGTGTGTAGAAAAAGCCGGTAGCGGATTCGGGAACGGATTTGGGAACGGATTGGGAAGCGGATAAACGAATGATGTCGGATGAAGCGGAGGCGATGGAGCCGCCGGTTAGGAGGCGCGCACCTTCTTTTTGCCCGAGTTGGACGTAGTGGTGGATTCGTTCGAGGGCGGCTTTGTTGATTACGGGACCGACATCGACTGTTGGGTCGAGTCCATCACCGAGTTTGAGTTTCTTGGTACGTTCGGTTAATGACTCTTTTAGTTTGTTGGCGATTCCTTTTTGCACGATCAACCGACTTGCAGCAGTACAGCGTTGACCGGTCGTGCCGAATGCCGACCAAAGTGTCGCATCCGTGACGAGTTCGAGGTTGGCATCGTCCATGACGATGATGGCGTTCTTGCCGCCCATTTCGAGCGATAACTTTTTGTTGAGCTTCCCCGCGGATTCTGCAATAGCGCGTCCGGTTGTAGTAGAGCCTGTAAATGAAAGCACACGCACATTGGGATGACTCACCAATGCCTTCGCTATGTCCGCGCCGGGAGCCATGATGAGGTTGAAAACGCCCGCGGGAATCCCAGCTTCTTCAAATACTTTGACGAATGCGGCTGAGATGGCGGGAGTCTCTGGTGAGGGTTTCCAAATGATTGTGTTACCTGCCACGAGTGCAGGGAATATTTTCCATGAGGGGACAGCGATGGGAAAGTTCCACGGTGTGATGAGTCCCACAACGCCGGATGGATCACGGACTGCCATGCCGAATTTATTGGGCATTTCAACGGGGGCGGTGTAGCCGAGTAAGCGGCGTCCCTCACCGCCCATGAAGTATGCCATGTCAATGGCTTCCTGCACGTCACCGCGGGCTTCTGCGATGACTTTACCCATATCACGCGTGAGTAGTTGCGCGAGTTCTTCTTTTTTGTGTTTGAGAATGTCACCGACTTTGAAGAGCATTTCCCCACGCAATGGAGCGGGAGTCAAGCGCCAGGCTTTGAAGGCATCGCTCGCAGCTTGGACAGCGGCATCTACATCCGCTATGTCAGCTTGTGCGATATCCGCCACCAATTCTTCGTTGGCGGGATTGATCGTCTGAAATGTGCTGCGTCCCTTGATCCACTTGCCGTTGATGTAGTTTAAGAATTCCATAGGTTTTAGCGATTATAGCACTTGGTTATTCAAAGTCAATCAAATTGTGTAAATATATATTTATATAAATAGAAAAGTGAGTATAATCACCAAGACAATATGACAAGCGTGGTTTCGATACGCCCTTCGCAGCGAACGCTCAGGGCTACTCAACCACCGAGTTTATTCTGAAATGACAATAACAGCCAGACAAAAAGTTCTCGCTTATCTCATGAAAACACGTACTACCTCTGTGCGGGAAGTAGCACGCGCGTTGAAGATGTCCGCGCCGACGGTGAGGCATCACCTGAGAGTTTTGGTCTCGGATGGGCGGTTGGAAATGATGTCTGTGCGGGGGCGTGAGGGGCGAGGCAGACCGGAGAAGGTGTATTCGATCCCGCGGGCGGCGTTAGGGGATAATCTGTCCGCTTTAAGTGAGGCACTTTTGACAGAAGCAGGTTTAAAGCCT
Source organism: Anaerolineales bacterium (assembly GCA_043767565.1). Taxonomy (GTDB): domain Bacteria; phylum Chloroflexota; class Anaerolineae; order Anaerolineales; family Villigracilaceae; genus Defluviilinea. The sequence continues at coordinate 3,384 of JAYUGV010000126.1, read as the reverse complement.
GCACTGAGCGGAGACGAAGTGGTCAGAGTTGAAGCGCTGGCGAAGCGTCTGGCGGGTGAGTCGAATATCAAGGGTCAGCCTGTTGCGAAGCGCTTGAATCTACTCGTCGAAAAATTAGATCAAATGAATTATCATGCGCGTTGGGAAGCGGGTCCGCAGGGTCCGCGGATATTGTTTGGACATTGTCCGTATGCGTCTATTATCGGGAAACATCCAGAGTTGTGTCAGATGGACGCGGCTTTGTTGAAGGAATTGTTTGGGGAAAACATGGAACAGATCGCGAAGATCGAAAATTTTCAGGGGCTGTGTGTTTTTATCACACGTTAGGAGCTGCTATGTCTGTAGTTGAACATGCGCCCGTGTTTGGGCTGAAGGATGCCGCGCAGTTCGCAAAAGAATTGTACGATTTAAGCGGAACGTTAATCGTTTTGCCGAGCGAGCGCGACCAGAATTTTCTGGTGAACACAGACAGCGGGGAGCGTTATGTTTTGAAGATTGCCAATGCGACTGAAGAACAGGCGGTCTTGGACGCACAGAATCAAATGATGGCGCATACAGCGGGGTCGGGGAATTTATTTCCGAAGTTGATCGTTTCTGTGCGGGGAGAAAATATAGAAACCGTTTCGGGGCGTGATGGCAGAACCCATTTTGTGCGTTTGGTGACATATTTGAACGGCACGCCGTTGGGAAATGTAAAGCGCCATTCGCCTGAGTTGATGTTTGACCTGGGGCGTAAACTCGGTGAATTGGATAACGCCCTGCAGGGCTTTGACCACCCAGCCTTACATCGCAACTTCCATTGGGATTTTGCAAACGGGTTGGAGATCGTAAAGAAAAACTTGAAACTGGTCCGCGACAAGCAGATGCGTGCGATGGTCAGTATGCTGGCGAAGAACTTTGAGCAGTATGTTGTTCCGTTGTTGTTGCGCCTGCCAAAAAGTGCGGTTTACAATGACGCCAATGACTACAACATATTAGTGGGCGGCGGGGATGATATTTATTCAACCAATCAAAGCGTGACCGGGTTCATCGACCTTGGCGATATGGTCTTTAGCTATACGGTTGGCGATCTTGCGATTGCGATCGCTTATGCCATTTTGGATAAGCCTCAGCCGCTGGCAACTGCTGCTGAAATTGTGAAGGGCTATCATTCTGCATTTGAATTAACTGACGATGAGATTGCCGCGCTGTTTGGCTTGGTGACATTGCGCTTGTGCATGAGTGTCTGCATCGGGGCGGAGCAGCAAAAGAGCCAGCCGGATAATGAATATCTTGGCATCAGCCAGCAGCCAATCCAAAATACATTACCGAAGTTGATGAAGGTCCATCCGCGTTTTGCTGAGGCGGTATTTCGTGAGGCTTGTGGATTATCTCCGTTTGGTTCATCCCCAAAGATTATGAGTTGGTTGAAGAAGAACAGTAAATCGTTTGCACAGGTTCTGCCGTACGATTTGCACCGTGAGCCTTTGGTAGTTTTTGATCTGGGGATCGGCAGTCCGCTGCTGCATGGCGACCCGGGTGAAAATGCCGAACCAAAATTGACGCGGCGACTCAACGCAATCATGGAAGAATCCGGCGTGCAGATCGGTATTGGACAATATGATGAGGCGCGCTATTTATATACCTCGTCTGCCTTTACTGTGGGTGACAAACCAACTGATGAAACGCGCACGGTACATCTTGGAATTGATTTATTTGCGAAAATGGGAACGCCCGTCCGTGCGCCGTTGGATGGAAGAGTAGTTGCGTTTGCGGATAATGCGTCCGCGCAGGATTATGGTCCTGTGGTGGTGTTGGAGCATGAGGTGGGAATGCAAAATGCAGAAGGCAGAATGCAGAATGCAGTGGATGGTCGGTTGTCTGCGGTCAATGAAAAGATCAAGTTTTACACTCTCTATGGACATCTAGCGCGCGAATCTCTCAAGAAACTTAAAGTTGGACAAAAAATCAAGCAGGGGAATAAGTTCGCCGAATTGGGTTCTGCTGCTGTGAACGGTGGCTGGACACCGCATTTGCATTTTCAAGTAATAGTCGACTTGTTGGACTTGGAAACTGATTTTCCTGGTGTAGTATTGCCTAGTCAGCGGAGTGTGTGGTTGAGTCTGTGCCCTGACCCGAATCTGATACTCAATATTCCGAAGAAGCTTTTCCCGAAGCATGCGCCTTCAAAAGAAGAAACACTGGCAATACGCCGTGAGCGCCTGGGCGGTAATTTGAGTATCGCGTATCGCTCGCCGGTGAAAATTGTCCGCGGCTGGATGCAGTATCTTTATGATGAACAGGGACGAAAGTATATCGATGCTTATAACAATGTGGAGCATGTCGGGCATTGCCACCCGCAAGTTGTCGAAGCGGCGCGCAGTCAGATCGGTGTGTTGAATACGAATACCCGATATTTACATGACAACATCAATCGCTATGCTGAGAGGCTTACTGCACTCATGCCCGACTCATTGGAAGTATGTTACTTCGTCAACTCGGCGAGTGAAGCCAACGAATTGGCGCTGCGTTTAGCGCGGGCATATACCAATCAAAAAGATATGATCGTGTTGGAAGCGGCGTATCACGGCAACACCACTTCGCTGATCGATATCAGTCCGTATAAGCATGATGGTCCCGGCGGCAGGGGCGCGCCGAGTTGGGTGCATACGGTCCCGATCCCGGATGTGTTTCGCGGTGCATACAAAGCAAATGATCCACAGGCTGGTGCGAAGTATGCGGCGTATGTGCAGCGTGTGATCGAGTCTAATTCAAATATGCTGGCGGGTTTTATCGCTGAGTCATTGCCGAGCGTGGGCGGGCAGATCGTTTTCCCGGATGGCTATCTGGCTGATGTATATCGTTACATGCGCGCGGCGGGCGGTGTGTGTATTGCTGATGAAGTGCAAACTGGTTTTGGCAGGGTCGGCTCGCACATGTGGGGCTTTGAAATGCAAAATGTCACGCCCGATATTGTGGTGTTGGGTAAGCCTATCGGCAATGGTCATCCCGTGGCGGCGGTGGTAACGCGGCGTGATATTGCCAATGCGTTCAACAACGGTATGGAATATTTCACCACGTTTGGCGGCAATCCCGTTTCGTGTGCGGTGGGCTTGGCGGTGTTGGATGTGTTGCAGGAAGAGAAATTACAGAAGAATGCCTTACGCATCGGCAATCAATTGTTGGAGGGAATGAAATCTTTTGTCGGCAAATACGACATGGTTGCGGATGCACGGGGCGCCGGTCTTTTTCTTGGACTTGAGGTAGTGCGCGATCTTTCCACGCTCGAGCCTGCTCCCGTTGAAGCAAGCTTTATCTCAAACCGGATGCGTGAGCACGGCATCCTGCTCGGCACGGACGGACCCTATCACAATGTAGTCAAGATCCGCCCGCCGATGCCGTTCA
>JAYUGV010000125.1:0-4737 GCA_043767565.1 Anaerolineales bacterium | reverse complement strand
CCATGCCGTCCTGCGCCACGTTCGCGGGGATCTTGCCTTTCGCGTTCGTCACCACACAACGCACGCTCACGTCCGCGCCAAACTCGTCCTTGATCAACTTTTGGATCGCCTCGATCTGGTCAGGCTTATCGATCTTTGAAACCAGCACGTCGCTCGCCAAACCCAAAATCAACGTCCTGCCCTGCACATCGATCATCCGCACCGAGTTCATCAACGCCGAAAGATTCGCCTGCGCTTTCGGAAGCGACACGGACATCTGCTTCCACGCCTTGATGACATCGCCCGCGCTCACAGCAGATTTTTCTGGATGTGGAACCGGCTCTTTCTCAGCCTGAGGCTGGGACTCGGTTCTCGAAACGGCAGCAGGCTGAGGCTTAGATCGAACCGGCGCGGCGATTTGCGAAACAGATTCATTTGGAGCGTCCAACATTTCTGCTAATGCAAGTTCCAGACTCAAAGAGGGTTGCCAGCCGCCGCGCAAATCCGTAGCGGCCTTATTGAACGCTTTCATCATCCGCAACACATCGCTCGTCGAAAACGACTTGGCATGCGCCTGCATCTGCTTCTTGACATCCGCCGTGGCTTCGACTTGATTCGCGTTGCCCATTTGGATGAGCATGAGCCCGCGCAGATACTCAACGATCTGACGCGCAAGCGAGCGCGGATCGGCGCCCGCATCGAGCGCCTTGTGGATGGTTTCAAGCCCGTGCGCAGGATCGTGATCCATGATGGACGTGAGTGTATCGAGCACGGTTTGACTCGTGGCAGTGCCGAGCACGGTTTGCGCGAGGGCAAGCGTGATCTTATCGCCCGTGGACGAAAGTTGATCGAGCAAGGAAATCGCATCGCGCATCCCGCCCGCAGACTGACGAGCGATTTGAATCAACGCATCATCATCAGCTTGAAGGTTTTCGGCTTTGACGATCATCTTGAGATTGGTGACGATCTCCCCCACCGGCACACGCCGAAACTCATGACGCTGACAACGCGAGAGAACCGTTGCAGGGATTTTGTGGATCTCGGTGGTTGCTAAAACAAAGATGGCATGTGGGGGCGGCTCTTCGAGCGTCTTGAGCAACGCATTGAACGCCGCAACAGAAAGCATGTGACAGTTTGCTACAAGAATGTCGCGCACAAAATAATTATGATTGTCAGAAACTTCAATGTTGTAGACATAATCAGGTGGATCAACTTCTTCTATGTCTCGCACAACACTTACAGCCAGTCCACCTATAGATTCATCGTCTTGCGGATGAACAAATCTTCCACGATACTCGGGAAGCAATTTGTAATCCATGTCTGGAGGAATATATTCTGCAATAATCTCGTGCAATGTCCGAGTGCCTTCAAGTGTAAGCCAGATAAATGGTCCTTTTGCAGACTTTGTAACACCTCCATCTATGTCCCAAATCTCTTTCAGCCAATTTATTATTAGCTCAGCTTCTTCGAAAGCTAAACCATGAATACTTAGAGTGGAGCGTGTATTAGGATAGTTCGATATGCCTCCATCCTTTTTACGAGTGTATTTATGATCTTGTGTAACTAACGAACCATCATCCAAGTACCATAATGACAATCCCAATGGAGTTATACGTTCCAAGAATTCACGGGATATCCGTTTTCTTCCTTTCTTATCGTACAGTTCGCGATGAATCTCTGCGATTTGAGGAAAACTCCGCGTCGCCAGTCGGAATGTACCTTTCCGAGAAAAAGTACCAGGATAGTTTTGAAAGACTGGCGGTGATTGAACCAAATCTCCAAGAAGTTGGGTTTTGTAGTCAAGATAATTTTTTTGATCAACACCTTGAGTAATGCTTAGCCTTGCCCTCATTCGGCTGCCTGTAAGGGAAATATGCCCATCACCTATAGCGGCTCCAGCAACAGCAGAAAGCTGATGTTGAGTAATTCGCTCATGAGAAGAATATACAAAATCACCAGCTTCAAGGTCGCCTGCCAAGCGAAGACCAGACGGTGTATAAAACTTATGATTAATTGTGCAAACCACAGCACGATTATTATCAAACGTTACTCGAATAGTAGGAGTTACTGGATGCTTGCTCATCCATCGAACAACAGGTTTCGCTTCAATCTGCCCGCTTTTTTCGTTGTAGGATAAGACTTCTACTGGAAGTTTTTCTTTGACAATCTTCCCGATTGGCATTTTTGAGCCATCAGCAAGCGTTACTGTATCCTCATAACGAAAACACTCATCAATCACATAGACTTTATAAACGCCCTGCGAAGGCGAGAAGTTGATCTTGTCGCGCAAATCACGAACATCATCTACGCTCGTGTTGGACGCCGCATCGATTTCTATGAGATCCATAAAGCGATTGTCATTAACGGCTTTGCAATGGTCACATTCATTACAAGGTCGTTTTGTGGGATCAGGATTCGTGCAATTGACCGCCTTTGCCAAAAGACGCGCAAGCGTGGTCTTGCCTGTTCCGCGCGAACCCGCGAAGAGATACGCATGCGCGACACGGTCTGCCGCGATGGCATTCTTGAGCGTCGTGACGATGTGATCCTGCCCCATCACTTCTGCCCATTCTTTCGGTCGGTATTTTCGGTAGAGTGCTTGTGTCATATTATTTATACACCGCTGGTTGAGTAGCCCTGAGCGTTTGTTGCGAAGGGCGTATCGAAACCAGCAATTGGAGGAATACTTGTAATTTCATGTTTGAAGGTTATTGGTGGTTTCGATACGTGGCGCCAACGAACAGCGCCACTACTCAACCACCGAAGTATTTACAATAACTTTATAAATTCATCCACACTCAAACCTGATTGTCGAATAATAGCACGCAAAGTACCGCGATCAAGTTCTTTATGGTCAGGTACAACAAGTTGTCCAAAGGATTGTCGCGGCGAAGGATCATGTGACTACCTTCCTGTCGTTTCAGGTAAAAGCCTGCTTCGCCAAGAGCTTTGACGCATTCTCTACCTGAAATACGCGGAAGTCCACTCATACAGCAATAACCATCGCATCAAAATGTTCGTCGGGTACAGGTAAATTATCTTCTTTGAGTGCGGAAATATAACCCGCGATTGCTTCCTTGATATTGGCAACTGCTTCTTCCCGTGTCTCACCCTGACTGATACACCCGGGCAGGCTGGGACATTCCGCCACAAAATAACCATCTTCACCGGAATAAACAATAACTTGTCTCATATTCACCTCTTACGGCACCTTATACACCGCACGGACATTACCACTCGGATCGGACAACTGCGCTTCCTCGCCAGATTCCCAAACCGGATTGCTTTCACCCCAGTATAAATCAATGACCGTGTTCGTTCCAGAGATCGTATGGATCTGCACCGCGCCTCCGCCATTGAGTGTTAAATTCGGGAAGGTAAACACATTCCTGTTTGAATCCTTCAACTGCCAACTCGAGAGATTCAACGAATCTGTACCTGCATTGTGAACCACCACCCACTCCGCGTTCAACGTCCCGGCGCCGATGATGCTGACGATCTCAACGGGGATATCCACATTTGGGTTGAGCGTTGCGACTGGCACACCGCCTTGACCATTTGCCGGTACGGCCGGTTGAACAGAGGATACACTCACCGAGCGGTAATTCCGGTCATACCAGAACAGGATCGAGGCAGTTACGCAGACTGAGATAAATACGTTCAGTAACAGGTAAAGGATAAGTTTACGGCGGTCCATGCTGCCCGAATCATAGCACAGATTGTCGCCGATTGAAATTACAGAGTATCGCAAAATTTGATAAACAAAGAATTCGACTTCTCTTCTTCTTAGCTTTCAAAAAAAATTTGCTTGATTATGATGCAAGCGATAAAAATCCTGCGCCTTTTGACGCAGGATTTGATTCTGAAAAACCTTTATTTAGCTGTGAGTTTCGTCACCGCAAAATCATCAAAGGTAACGTCCACAGACGAAATGTTATCTCCGCTCCAGATCTGCAAGCCAACACTGCCCTTGGTATACGTGGAATCTGTGACTGAGGCGATCTGCTTTCCATCCACATATAAGGTCAGTGTACCGTTCCCACAATCGGCGCCAATGCGATAAGATGCGGCGTTCTGCGTGATGGCATCCGACGAAGCCCACTGGTCATTATTGGTCAGAAATACATCTGTCTGTGCCAACGCAGCTTTGGCGATCGCATATTCACCGGCAGGGGTCATAACCATATAGTAACCCGAGTCAGTGACAGATTGCTGGTCACAAATAATCCCAAAGGCAGTGGTTGCATCAGTGCCGCTGGCATTGACAGTCACCTCCACATGCACATTTTCAAACTCTTTATTGCTGGGAGTGCTCCAAACGATGTAGTTATCTTTGAAAACCTGCATACGCAAGCCACCGCCTGAATATTCAACTGAACTGTCCGCGTCCGTGCCCAAACCCCAATCGCCCGAGCCGCTATTAAAATCGTCCTGCAGTAACGGTCCCCCACCCAATAAAGAAACTGCACTACAAGCCAGGGAACCTAAAACGAGCATCGCAATTGCCAGCACACCTTTAGACAGACTTTTCATTTTGCAATCTCCTTTTTAATAATATTGAATGGCGTTGGTGCATAAATCAAAAAGTAGGCGCAATCCATATACCCAGAATGAAGGGGTATGCGACTTTGCGGCTTTGCGGCATGCCCAAGTGTGTCATTTTGTTAAGCGCGGCACAGCGGACTAATGCTTGGGTCGTCTGCGTTTCAAGCAAACGCGCGGATAATCCACTTCCGAAGATGGTTTTCAGGCGAAACA
>JAYUGV010000124.1:0-11872 GCA_043767565.1 Anaerolineales bacterium | reverse complement strand
GTTGGTTCACGTCCGAAAACGGACAGTTGGCTGAGAGTTTGGGTGGGGATGTAGGGCAGGTTCGCGCAGAGCAGATCTAATGATGAATGATGAAGGATAAATGATGAAGGATCGGTTGGCAATAGATCGCATTCAATAAATTTAATTCTTTCACTTGCACCGTGCTTGATCGAATTTTGTTTGGCAACTTGCAAAGCTTTGGATGAAATATCAGTGGCGAGGATATCGGCATCAGGGACGTTGACCGCCAATGAAACTGCGATTGCTCCCGAGCCTGTGCCGATATCGGCGACCCTGAGCGTAGTCCAAGGGCGGCGGACTTTTGATTCTTGCAACCAGATGATGGCTTTCTCAACCAGCAATTCTGTTTCGGGGCGCGGAATCAAAACGTCGGGCGTGACTTCAAAATCCAAACCAAAAAATTCCCAATGACCCAATACATAAGGAAAAGGTTCGCCCTTTTCCAAACGCGTTAGCGATTTGTCTAATTGTTTTTGTTGATCGGTGTTGAGGGTCAGTTCGGGATGAGCCATTACCCAGGTACGCGGTTTGTTGAGCACACGGGCAATTAATACGGAAGCGTCCAGATCAGGAGTATTGCTGATCTCAACGAGGCGAGTCGTGATATCCGAATGAAGCGAGGGCATTAGGACCTTTCCATAAACAGGCATTTTTGGGACGCAGAAAAACGCTGATTTCGCTGATTCAAAAGAAATAATCTGCGTTTATCTGCATGAATCAGCGTCCCGAATAATTATCTTTATTTTGTCTTGATCGCAAGCAGGGATAAATATTCAAAGGCAATATTTGCGGCAAGAATGGCGGTGATGTCGCCGTGATCGTAAGGCGGCGAGACTTCCACAAGATCAAAGCCGATAAGATCTAGTCCATGCAAACCGCGCACGAGTTGCAGTAATTGATAACTGGTCAGCCCGCCGACCTCGGGTGTGCCGGTGCCGGGTGCAAAGGCGGGGTCAGCCGAATCGATATCGACGGTGACGTAGGTCGGTCCCTTCATGCGTTGATGGACTTCCTTGAGGATTTCGGGTACGCCTTTTTCCATCACTTCATGGATTGTGATGGTGCGCGCGCCAAGTGCGGCGGCATCGGCGTAATCATTCTCCCCGCTAAGCGGACCGCGGATTCCGATCTGCACATATTCGCCCTTGCGGATCAAGCCTTCCTGTAATGCATATCGAAACGGCGTGCCGTGACTATAAGGCACAGACTCGAATTCCGATTCCCAGGTGTCAATATGCGCGTCAATGTGGACGAGTGAGACAGGTCCGTGTTTCTTGGCGTGGGCACGCAACAGTGGAAGAGCAATTGAGTGGTCGCCGCCGAGAGTGATGAGCGTTGTGCCGGTGTTGATGATCTCGCTGGCGGTGTTTGTGATAGCGGTCATCGTGTGTTCAATGGAAGTGGGGATCACGGAGACGTCACCGTAATCCACGACCTTGAGTTTCTTGAGCGGCGTGACGTTCAAAGTAGAGTTATGCCCCCAGATCATTAACGAGGTTTCACGAATCTTGCGCGGACCAAAACGCGTCCCGCTGCGATAGGATGTACCGCTGTCAAATGGCACGCCCATGATGGCAACATCAACATCTTTTAATTCGCGCGAGACAGGCAAACGCATGAAAGAGGGGATGCCCATAAAAGGCTGTAAGCCTGCGCCAAAGGCGGGATTATCGTTCATAAATTCTCCTTATACACGAAGGACGCCAAGGTCACAAAGAAAAAAATCTTCCTGCTTTTCTTTGTGTACTTCGTGTCCTTTGTGGTTGAAAAAATTACTCCTCGTCTTCAAAACCGCTTCTGGCTAACTTGTCTGCTTCATCGCGAGTGGATAGTTCGTCAATGAACTGGTCGATATCACCATTCATCACGGCAGGCAAATTGTAGTTCGATAGCCCAACCCGATGATCGGTCACACGGCTTTGGGGATAGTTGTACGTGCGGATCTTCTCCGAGCGTTCGCCGCTGCCTACTTGTGAACGACGGTCCGCTTCCAGTTCAGCCTGACGCTTTTCCAATTCCAGTTCATACAAACGCGCGCGTAGAATGCTCAAGGCGCGTAATTTGTTTTGCAACTGCGAGCGTTCATCCTGACAGGTCACCACCATGCCGGTTGGTTTATGGGTCAAGCGCACAGCTGTCGAGTTCTTTTGCACGTTCTGTCCGCCTGCGCCCGAGGAGCGATAGACCTCGATCTCAATATCGCTTTCGGGGATGTCAACCTCAACATCATCCACTTCTGCCAGCACAACGACCGTGGCTGTCGAGGTGTGGATACGCCCCTGCGCTTCGGTGGCTGGTACACGCTGTACGCGATGCACACCCGACTCGTATTTCAACTTTGAGAAAACGCCTTTGCCTTTGATCTCAAAGATCACTTCCTTGTAACCGCCTATGCCGATCGAGCTTTCTGACATAAGCTCATTCTTCCATTTTTTATCTTCGGCATAACGCGTATACATGCGGAACAAGTCCGCGGCAAAGATGGCGGCTTCGTCACCGCCTGCGCCTGCGCGGATCTCCACATACACGTTCCTGTCATCGCGTGGATCCTTGGGAACGAGCATGCCCCTGATCTGTTTTTCAAGGATCACTATCTTCGGCGCCAGGTCTTCCATGTCTGCCTTGGCAAGTGTGATAAGTTCCGGATCCTTTTCGGTATCCAGAATGTGCTTGGCTTCGGTGTAGCTTTTTACTGCCTGACGATATTCGCGTGATTTTTTGTACAGGGGCTCCAAGTCCACGCGTTCCTTGTTCAATTCTCCGGCGCGTTGATAGTTGGCACCGACTTCAAGTAGTTCGTTGCCGATCTGTTCGTAGCGGTCTTCAATGCCTTTTAATTTATCGAGCATACCAATCCTTCAGTAGCGCGAGATACTTGTCCTGAGCCCGTCGAAGGGTTATCTCGCACCACAAAACATAATAAATGCGCGGCAACCTGCGCCGCGCCGCCAGATTATACCAGTAGGGCAGCGATGAGATCATCCGGCCAATGATAATGTTTTTTCGCCTTGTTTACTTTACGCAATACTTTTCGGACGCAGAAAAACGCTGATTTCGCTGATAAAAAGAAAAAATCTGCGCTTTCTGCGTTCACACTTGCGCCTGAAACAAGCGCAGGTGTCAGTATCCTGATTTTGAAAGTGTACGGTAATCAGGCTTTCGCCTTTTATTTGGCTGCCAGCGAAAGCATCATGGAAAGGATCAGGATCACTGAAAACGCCATGAAGACGATCTGGAGTGTTCTGACTCTTCTTTTGTCCGGGCTCTCGACTGTTTTGATCTGTTTTTTGTTTTTTGATTTTTTGCTTGCCATTTTTTTACTCACTGTTTTTGATGTTTGTAAAAGGCATTTGCCATTGCCTTCTCAAGTTCTTCGATCGTTACGGGCTTCATTACATACGAGTCCGCGCCCAATGCCAGGGCTTTGTCTACGACTATGTCAGCCGCTTCGGATGAGAGCATCACGATCGGCAGTTCTTTGGTATCGGATCGCCGCCGCAGGAACTCGATCATATCCGTGCCTGATATCTCCGGCATATTGAGATCTAATATGATCAAATCTGGTTTTTTGCCGGAGGCGAATGACTGCGCTGCAGAACGGACATTTAAAAATGCAGTTACTTCGCAGTCGAGCAATTTTAACATCAAGCCGATCGCATGGCTCATTTCTTCGTCGTCATCAACCATCCAAATATTTCTCATTCCAAGTGTGCCTTAATGGAGCGTGCCGCATCTTCAGGCACCACAACCGTAAGATCTTCAATCGAAGCTTCCCTAATCTTATCCACAGACCCAAAATGTTTCAAGAGGGCTTTGCGGCGTGCTGAACCGATCCCTGGGATGGCGTCCAACTGCGAAGCCATGCCCAGTTTTTGTCGCTTTTTGCGATGGGCGGTAATGCCATAGCGATGCGCCTCATCACGGATGCGCTGCACCAGATACAAGCCCTGTGAATGACGCGGCAACAACAAGGGCGCAGATTTATGCGGGAAGAAAATTTCCTCCTCCCGTTTCGCGAGACCTACAACCGGGACTCTGCCCATCAGATTATATTTTTCAAGGACCTGGACGGCGCGACTCAGCTGACCTTTACCGCCATCGATAATGATCAAATCTGGCAGGAAGGAGAACGACGCGTCTTTCTTCGCCCCAGGCTGGTTCATGCCGAGCGGCGACGAGGCATCTTCAGCCGCCTGCCACCGACGGAATCTGCGCGTGAGCATTTCCTCCATCGAAGCAAAATCGTCTGGTGCGCCGACCACGCTTTCAATGTTGAACTTGCGATATAACTTTTTATCCGGCACACCTTGTGTAAAGACCACCATCGCGCCAATGATGGCGGTTCCCTGAGTGTTGGATATATCGTAACACTCAATGCGGTTGGGCGGCGCAGATAAATTCAGCGCCTGCTGTAGCTCTGCCAGCGATTGTTCCTGCTTGTGGGTATCTGCCTGCCATTGAGCCCGCAGCGCAGATAAGGTCTCGGTGGCATTCTCAGCCGCCATTTGGACCAACTCGTGCGGCTGTCCCTCTTTCGGGACGAGGAACTCCATCTTCTCGCCACCGCGTTTTGACCTCAACCATTGACCGATGATATTCGCCTCTTCGATCTCCTGCGGCATCATCACCTGCGGCGGGATGGTTGCGGCTTCAGTGTAAAACTGTGTCACGAATTGTTGCATCACTTCAGCATCCGCCGCATCCTCTGTGCCTTCGAGGATGAAGTATTCGCGCCCGATCAATTTGCCGCCGCGTATAAAGAAGACTTGCACGCAGGCTTCGCCGTCACTGCGCGCCATGGCGAGCACATCTGAGTCTTTGTAATCGGCGGCGAAAACGATCTTTTGCCTTTCAACGATGGAATGAACGGCTTTAAGCTGATCACGCACGGCGGCAGCTTTTTCAAAGCGTAATTCTTCCGATGCTTTTTGCATCTCTGCTTCTAAACGGGCAGAGATGCCCTCACTGTGTCCGCCAAGGAAGTCCATCAGGTCAGCGATCATTTGGCGGTACGAGGCTTGAGACGCGGCACCAATACAGGGGGCAATGCACAGCTTGATGTCAAAGTAAAGACACGCGCGCTTGTCCAGCCCGGTGATTTCGCGGTCACAAGTCAAATACGGAAATATTTTCCTGAGGACATCCAATGTTTGATACACAGCCCACGCCGATGTATACGGACCAAAATAGCGCGAGCCGTCCTCATCCATTTGGCGTGTGACGGTGACTTTGGGGAAGGGGTCTGCCCAATGGATCTTTATATATGGATAACGCTTGTCGTCCTTGAGGCGGATGTTATATTTTGGGCGATGCTTCTTGATGAGGTTCATCTCAAGGATGAGCGCCTCAAGCTCCGAGCCTACAACGATCCATTCGATATCAACGATGTCGCGCACGAGGCGGCGGGTCTTTGAATCGTGGCTGGTATCGGCATGAAAATACGAACGCACGCGATTCTTGAGGTTGATCGCCTTGCCGACGTAGATGATTGTCCCTTCTGCGTTGCGGTAGATGTAGCATCCGGGTTTGGATGGGAGGGTGGCAAGAATACCCTGGATTTTTTCAGAAATATCCATAGGGAGCAATTTTACCGCTTGTCCTGATATTTGCTCAACTCAGTAACGTTTGCGTTGCAGTTGTGTTCTAGCTATTATACTGAGGCTTTGAAAGTGCAATAATGAGCCAAATCTATTTCTCTGGAGGTACTTATGGACGAACGATCGAATGCTCCAATGCCTGCCGCTCCTAGCGGTATGGCTGGCTGGTTTTCAGTATGGATGGCGGCAGTTACCAAGCCCAATGAACAGACGTTTGCTAATATGGCGAACTCTGGCGATGCCAAGGCAACAACGGCTTACATCTGGGTTTTCATCAGTTCACTGGTGAGTTTCTTCTTCGCTTCGCTGGTGCAGGGAGCCGCCATGAAGCAAATCATGCAACAATATGGCAATGGTCAATTCGGTGGTGGTGGTATTGGATCTCGGTTTATCACTGCCATTTGCGGCGCCCCAATCGCAGCTATAATTTCCGTGGTTGTTTTTGCGGTTGTTGTTGCAATCATACAGTTCCTGGCTAAGATGTTCGGCGGCAAAGGTACTTTCGATCAAATGGCATATGCGTTTGCAGCAATCTCGACTCCCTTTGCGTTGATATCTGGTGTGCTTACATTGCTTTCCGCGATCCCGTTTGTGGGACTGTGCTTTAGCGTTATAAGTATAGTTGCCGCGCTTTATGTGCTTGTTTTGGAAGTGATCGCTGTCAAAGGCGTGAATCAATTTGGCTGGGGGCAGGCGGCAGGCTCGTTACTTCTGCCGTTCGTCGTTTTGTGCTGTTGCTTATCAGTGGGAGTATTCGGTCTTATGAGTATACTTGGACCTAGGATAAGCGAGACCCTTAATCAGATCAATAACAGTCTAGTGCCGTAGTAAACATGTTCAAAATAAAAACTTCCGCGCAAGCGGAAGTTTTTATTTGCCTGAGGGGGGTATTCGATTTTCTCCGGGGTATAAAAGCATATCTGCCATCAGATATGCATAATTGTACGCATCATTTGCGCCACATTCACCAGCAATTGGGTCGACAAGCCCGTTTCCGTTGGTGTCATTGCCTTGCATAAGACCTTTGCCGAGAGTTTCCAGATTAGTGATAATGGGTTTCATTTCTGGACCAAATGGTGTTTCATTCAGCTTCAATGTCGATTGCAGGATGAGATTCAATCTGCCGTTCATGTTTTGGATGCAGACTTGTAGATACCCACTATTGTCACGGATATTTGGTGTGGAATCGCTCGCATCTGATGCCAGCTTAGCCTGGAGCGTAGTTTCCTTGATGTATCCATTTTGAGTGCCGTTGGAGAAACTACCAAACCCGTCTGTCGTAATTTCACCGGGTGTGTTATCAATCGTGCCATCCTTGTTGTAATCGAGAAACTGATCACTTTGATTGCCAACGATCTGATTGATGATCTCTTCGGTTCTTGCCCGGACCGTTGCCTCATCCCCATTATTGTAGGCATCCTTCAAGCCGACAATGTTACTTTCTTGGTCACCACTGATGGAAATAGTGACGTAGGAGCCACTGTAATACCAAAGACCTTGAATCAGGGCAAGATTCTCAGGTACTTTTGTGTCGGCGACCAACAAATTGCGAATAGGGGGTAAAGCTTGTGATGGAAAGATAGAAGAATAAATAACCTTGCCGGAAGGTTGATTGACCTCGACTCCATCTGTTTCTAGGGTAATAATCACCTGACTAAAGTTTTGGAAAATATTTTGTTGCTCTGGATCAGTAAATGTGACTTGACCAATTCCAGTATCATTTAGTTGAATAATTCCAACTTTGCGAATTAAATTCCCATCGTCTGACACCAGCCAGCCCTCGTAATGCTTGCCAGCCTCGGGGATTTCAGCATTGTTTAGTGACAACGTTATCCGATTCATGACCCTAACAACGGTATCGCTAAAATCTTCAAAATTCAATCTACCCACATCAATATCTGGATTTATCGGAACTGGCGTTGCTGTCAGGGTTGTGTTAGAGGGACCCACAAATCTGAAGATGACATATCCCAGACTTAGCACAAGAATTGCCTCAAGGGCAAATCTGACCCAACGGAAGCGCGAAGGCGGTTCTTTGGTTTGTTGAGCTTTTGCCCTACTTGCCTCCGCCGCTTTGCGCGCCATTTCGGCAATGTGAAGCGTGCCGGGCGAGATAGTCTGCCCATTGAAGAGCGCCATAAATTCATTTGCCAGTTCTCCGGCGCTTTCATAACGCATGGATGGATCTTTTGCAAGTGCCCGATCAATGAGCAAATTCATGTCGCTGGAGAGACCTTTGATCGGTGGCGGCGGTTCGTTGATGTGTTTCATCAACATGCCGAAGGTTGTGTCTGCCTGAAAAGGCACAGCGCCAGCCAGCATTTCGTAGAGCATGATACCGAGGGAGTAGATATCGGTACGGTTGTCTACTTTTTCGCCACGCGACTGCTCGGGGCTCATGTAGGTAGGCGTCCCTGAGACTGAGCCGGTGGTTGTGTGCATCGTCGAATCGACCAAACGGACCAGTCCAAAGTCAGTCAAGATCGGTTCTACATCCAAAGGCAAAGGTGTCTCGAGGGTGATTGGTTGGGAGGGAGAGCGCAGGAGAACATTTGCCGGTTTGATGTCGCGATGAACCATGCCATGGCTGTGAGCATAATCAAGCGCGCTGGCGACCGATCTAAGGATCTGCGCCACGACCGCGATCGGGATACGCTGTTTGCGTTCATGGAGCGCTTTCATATACGCGGCAAGCGATGGACCTGAAATGTAATCCATCACCAGACAGGGCGTTTCGTCTTCTACAATGTAATCCACCATGTGGACGATGTTGGGGTGTTTGAGTTCGCCAATGACTTCGGCTTCGCGCTTGAAACGGGCAAGTTGATTCGCATCTTTTTCAAGCAACCCGCGCATTACCTTGACTGCTACCTGGCCAGCTGATTCGTGTGTGCCCAAGTAGACTTCTGCCATGCCCCCGCGGGCAATCAGATCTGCAATTTGAACTTTGCCGATTGTTTTACCTGTCCAGTCAGCCATAAATAAAATTATAACCGAGAATGAATAACCGCCGTGTATAATCTCCTAAAACTGTAATTCGAGGACAATGTGGATAGCTCGCTGGAAATATTAGTCGGCAACATACTAAAAGCACGCAACCTTCATTTAGTGACAGCTGAATCGTGTACTGGTGGCTTAATAAGCAGCCGTATCACGGATGTGCCGGGTTCTTCAGAATATTTTCTAGGAGGCATTGTAGCTTATGCCTATGAAGTGAAAGTGGCTTTGCTGGATGTTTCTTGGGATACACTTCACACTTATGGCGCTGTAAGCCGCGAGACTATCCTTGAGATGGCGAGAGGCGCTCGGACTCGGCTGAGTGGTGATATTGCGATTTCTGTAAGCGGGATCGCTGGTCCTGGCGGCGGGACTCCTGATAAACCGGTCGGCACAGTTTGGATTGGATTGGCCTCCAAAGATGGCGAGTGGGCAGAAGAATTCCATTTTTCAGGGAATCGAGAGCAGAATAAAACCTCCGCGGCGGATGCGGCGCTGCAATTCTTGTTGGATTATTTACAGGGGAATTAAAAAACGTAGGGCGAGATATTATCTCGCCCTACTGCTTATGCTTGTGCGAACGTATCGATCAGTAATTTGAAATTTCCACCGACTGGATACAAAATGGGACAGGTACAGCCGCGTTTTTTGTATTCTTCCACTTTGGTTTTTGCCTCAGCGGGCGTGCCAGACGCTGTGATGCGGTGAACCAGATCATCGGGGACAAGATGCTTGGCTTTGTTGATCTGTTCCTTCGTGGCGGGCCACCCAAGCGTGGACTGGATCTCGTTGATTACATCCTGTGAAACCCCCGAAGCTTTGGCAATATGCGGTTGTTGGGCAAGATATTGGCAAAGCAATTCTTTTGTGTACTCGATCGCCTTATCGTGATCTTCGTCCACGGAACAGACAATGAGTTGCGGGCGGTCGAAATCAGCCATCTTGCGACCGGACTTGTTTAAGCCCTTTTCTAGTTGCTCCATTGCTTTGTCATTGTATTCGGGTGGTACGCAATAATTCAATACAGCGCCGTCAGCAATTTCGCCAGTCATTTCCATCATCAGATCGCCGGTTGCGCCGATCATGATCGGCACATTGCGCGGTTCGCGGCGACCGTGGACTACATCCAATTCAATGCCGTCTACATGATGAAACTCGCCATGAAAAGTGACGCGTTCCATATTCAACAAGCGTTTGAGTACTTCCACTGTTTCGCGCATCGCAAGGAGCGGTTTTCTTCGGTCAATACCCACGTTCTTGGCTAGCGGATCCCACCACGCGCCGATACCGCAGATGATGCGATTGGGGGCAAGGTCATCAAGGGTCAGCAGTGTAGCGGCAAGCAGACCAATATTACGAGTCCAGTTGTTGATCACGCCTGAGCCGACCTTGATCCGCTGGGTCACTGCCGCATACGCCGCCATCGGGACAATCGCATCGCGCACCAACCGCGATTCCGCCTGCCACACAGCTTCAAAACCTTTTTCTTCAGCGTATCTCACATAATCCAACCCATCCCGTAGATCATGCGAATCTTGCAGATAGAGTGCAACGCGTTCAGTCATGACATTCTCCTTATTGTGGATTGTGGTTAGAAAGTTATTGTCGATTCAAGGTTTTTGATGATCTCAAAATCTTCAGGGAGATCCAGGTCCAAACCTAGCGAAGGCAGGTCTACAATCTCAAGTCTTGCACCGGCTCTTTTGATTAACTCACAATGCCGTTGAAAAGAGTTCTCACCGAAATCATATTCGATCAACCCGGGCGGGGAGATCAATAAGGCATTCGTACCTTTTTTGTGCCGGTCTGGAGCGATCACAACGACTGGCGGTTCGGTCGCCCGTTGGATCAAAGCCAGAATATCGTCACGTGTGATCAGAGGCAAGTCGGCGGGCAGAACCAAAACCCCGCGCGTTGCGTACACTTGTGCCACGATGGTCGCACGCTTGAGCGCCGTATTCAACTCTGGTTGACCATCCTCCTGCACCGTGCGCGCGCCATGATTGCGGGCAATGGTCAGGGCGTTCGGGTCGCGGCTTACAACCAGCACGCCATCGATCTCTTTCAATTCAGAAAGAGTTTCGAGTGTGTGTTGTAAAAGAGCGCGATTGAGTTCGGTGCGTTCATCTTCATTCAAAGTACCAGCCAGGCGGGATTTTCCGCGCCGTAATGGCTTCACAGGGACAATTGCCCAAAGCGTCATATTGTGTCTCCAATAAAGTTTAACACATCACTTGCTAATTGCCGTCTGTATTCATGACCCTTCATCAGGGTATTTGTTACAAGCACCCGCATATTCAAACCCCTAACACTTTCAATAAGTTGCGCATCGATTGTATCCAACACAAACCCGGTTGCTAATCCGCGATAATGATTTGCCACGGCAAACGCCGATGGTTCGATGCCCAGCTCTCTATACATCTTTGCCGCAGGACCTTTCACCGTCTCGCCGCCAATGATGGGTGAGACGGCAATAATTCGCGCTGAGCGGACACTGAGCGAAGGCGAAGTGGCAGACGAAGTGGGGGATGATATTACTTTTAAAATCGGATCAATGCTCACCCAAGGATTCGATGGGCAAATGACAACCGCATCCGCAGAATAGATCGCCTCTTTCGCCCCCGAAACTGCTTCTGCCGAATCAGCCCCTTCAAATCTGAAACCTTTGACCCTTGGCTCACATCTGCGATGGACAAAGTATTCCTGAAAAGCCAATTCACCCTCATCGGTATCAACCATTGTTCTCATCGGCTGATCAGACATCGGCAGGACGGTGTGTTGAATCCCCCACGCCTTGCAAAAATCTCTGGTGATTTCACTTAGCGACTGTCCCTCCTTCAGCCTCCGCGCGCGCTCGAGGTGTGTTCCCAGATCCTGATCGCCAAGCCGGAACCAATCTGGTCCACCAAGACGTGATGTGTTCTCGATCACATTCCATGACTCATTCACACGTCCCCAACCCGTTTCTGGATTCGCCAGCCCAGCCAGCGTGTAACAAACCGTATCCAGATCGGGGCTGATATATAAGCCATAATGCTCAAAGTCATCACCAGTGTTGACGATGATGGTCAGTTCTTCTGGCTTGAGAATTTGAGCAAGCCCGTGTGCCAGTTTCGCGCCACCGACTCCGCCCGCAAGTGCGACGATTTTCATGCGTTGATCTCGTGTAACGCGACATTTATGTCGCGCTTTACCACGACCCAAGTTCGGGGTTGATGTAAGTGAATTGCCATTCCTTCTAGTCTTTTACCAACCCG
>JAYUGV010000123.1:0-4742 GCA_043767565.1 Anaerolineales bacterium | reverse complement strand
GTTTTGAGAAGAAGGATATGGAAGGTTTGTACAGAGCGGCGCACAACTTAAAGGGTGTATCTGCCAATTTGGGCGCTTTGCAACTATCCGAACATGCGCACAGGCTTGAAAAGCAGGCGGGTGAGAGTTATACTGAGTTAATTGCAAGTATGATCAACGATATTTCGACAACTTCGGGTAAACTAAAGGAAAGCGCACTGAGTTTTTTACCGACCAGTGATCAATGATCGGTCATTTGTTATGAATTGCATTCCTTAGGAGGATCGCATGCGGGTTTTGCTGATAGATGATGAGCAGTTTTACTTTAAACTAATACGAAAAACACTCAAAGAAGCCGAGTACGAACTTGAATATGCACAATCAGGAAGTGAAGGGTTGGCGAAGCTTTCTGCCTTTAATCCGGATCTGCTGATCGTTGACTTGAAACTTCCTGAAATGGATGGTTTTCAGATTCTTGAACGATTGCGCCGAGATGCAAAGTTCAGCCATATTCCAGTGATCGTTATTACTGCCCAGCATGAATTGAGTGAGAAACTGAAAGCCTTCGAGTTGGGGGCTGACGATTATCTTGTAAAGCCATTCCAGCCGGAGGAGTTAGTGGCACGTATGGGGATCCTTGCCCGCCGGGGCAAGGCGATGCAAATTGCCCAGCAACTGGAAACCAAGAACAAAGCACATGGCGCACTTATCACGATCCATAGTCTGCGCGGCGGATTGGGATGCTCAAGCATCGTCGTCAATTTAGGATTGGCGTTTTACAAACTTTGGGCGAAACCGACCTTGTTGGTGGACGGTGTATTGACAGCTGGACAGGTGGCATTGATGCTGGATGCCAAACCGTCAGCGACTTGGGAAAACCTGGTTGGTGTGGAATCCGATGTCCTTGATGATGCGGTGATAAGCGAAATGATGTGTTCGCATAAAAGCGGTGTCCGTTATATTGCTTCGCCGCGCTACCCAATTGCGGCAGACACATTTGCACATGACACCCTGAAGATCCTGATGGATGGTTTAAAAGGCAGTAATGATTTCATTGTTGCCGATACTTCACATGATTTTTCAGACATGACGATCAATATGCTGAGCATGTCAGATACGATCCTGCTTATCATGGCGCCTGAAATGGCTTCCCTGCGCACCACCATGAGTGCGCTTGAGATCTACGACCGCCTGGGGATCCCCCTTGAAAAAGTGAAGATCGTTTTAAATAACAATTCTTCCAGCCCGGCTATTAAACAAGCTCAACTTGAAAAGGTTTTGAAGCGTAATTTTGATTTTGTTTTGCCATATGAAGCCGGTGAAGTCAACCGTGCGCTCAATTTTGGTCAACCGTTTATTTTGAGCAACCCCGACTTGCCGATCTGCCTGAATTTGGAAAAAATGGCGTATGGGCTCACTGACGACTCCTTCAAAGCCATCCCGCCGGTTGCCCCGTCCGCTACATGGAAGCGCGTTACAGGAAGTAAATAAGAACAATGCGAACAAAAAGGCGGAATTCCCTCTTTAGCGCCCTCCTGATCTTCGGATTGATCCTTCCGGGGTTGATCGGGATATTTGCCGTTCAGGCAAAGGCAATTGAGGACCAGACCCACAACACGCAGCTCTCGTTCCAAAATGGACTCTCGGCGACCCCGACCTGGACTTTAACGAATACCCCGCCTCCTGCTTTGACTTCAACCGGAACGCCGTTTCTGAATCCTTCGTTTCCCCTTGACCTTTCCTCTGTTGATTTGTATGCCTTCATTCAAGCCCCAAGCAGGGTGGTTGCGAGACCGTATGTGATCCTGACTGCATTTGCATCCATTCCGCGTACGGGGTCGGTTGAAATTCGCGGCTTTAATAACTCTCAGGAATTTATTTGCACCGAATCTCCTTGCGCGCTTTTCTTGCAATCCAGTACCAGATTGATATTTCGAGCATATGCTGATACAGGTGAGAGCAGCGAAGAAGTGATCGCATCAGTAAGCGTCAATCAAGCCTCGAATGGATATAAGGTTAGCATTGATACGGTCAGTCAGTTCACATCCTTCGCGGATTCGTGTTCCAATCTGTGGGGGCAGCGTGACGAGGATAATGCCAGCTGGGATAATTTTGTCCAGTTCCCATTTCAGCTCAATACCGATAAAACTTTGCACACACTTACCACGCGGTTAATAATGAATGGTGTTGTAGATGCCAGCAGTTGTCCCGCCGGTGGGCTGAGCATTGGTTTGGACTGGCCCACTGCCTGTGGTTTGGAAAAAGCTTCAGACACGGTGACTGCCTGGCAAAATCAATTTGATGGATATATTTGGCTGGCAAGCCGCGATCATGGGATCCCGCCCAAAATATTGAAAACCTTGATAGAGTTTGAATCGCAATTCTGGCCCGGAAATTCACGCTTTTACCTCGATGAAGTTGGTCTGGGGCAGATCAATCAGCTTGGCGTGGATGTGCTCTTACGCCGAGATCCCAAGTATTATCAGGAAGTTTGCCCAAGTGTGTTAGCCGATTGCTCCCGCCCTTATGGCAGTTTGGAGCCAACCCAGCAGGCGCAGATTCGCGGTGCGTTGGTGAATTCGGTGGATGCAACGTGCCCTGCGTGTGACAATGGCGTGGACCTCGATAAAGCAAAAAAAAGCATTGATCTGGTCACCAGTTTGCTTAAGGCAAACTGCAAGCAAGTGGACGAGATCGTTAAGCGCCCATATCAGCCCGATCCAGATGCGGATGCCGCGACTGCCACAGCCGTGGTTGCTACGATCGTGGCGGGCGGTAAAAGCCCCGCCATGGATTATGAGGATCTTTGGAAATTTACTTTAGCCTCCTATCATAGCGGCAGCAGTTGTTTTGCAGATGCGGTTCTTGCCACGAAAAAGGACCGCCTGCCTGTAACCTGGGAGAACGTATCTAACAGATTGAATTGCAAGGGCGGGGCAAATTACGTAAACGGATATTGGGATAATATCACCGCCTTTGATAATTATCTGTATGAACCCGGTGACTTGCTGTCTGTGATCGCGCAGGCGACCATCGTGCCCACCCGAACGCCCGTGCCTACAGCAACAGTCTTTATTTCAAGTGCAAAGATCATCGTAAAGGTGTATATAGACCGGAATGGGAATGGTGTTCCGGAGGCGGGCGAGTGGATCAATGCAATGACCGTCCAGGTCTCGATATCGAATAACGAGAAGCTCACGCAAAGGACCATAAATGGCATTACGACCTTTGATATGTCAGGATACCCGCCAAACTCCGGGATCGATGTCAGCCTGCCTGGTTTGTACCGTAATGAGACCCTCCTGCTGCCGGAGCAGGGCGAGGTGACGATCGTGTTTAAATTCGACCAGCCTGTGTTACCGACGACTTTACCTTAGGAGTTGTGTAAAAGCAACTTCTCGATTCCAGAGTTCGCGAGCAGTTGCACTGCGAGTAGGATGCAGTCCAACTGCATCCAAAACAAGGTCTTAGACCAGCCTGTATTACCGACGACTTTACCTTAGAATTGTGTAAAAGCAACTTCTCGATTCCAGAGTTCGCGAGCAGTTGCACTGCGAGCAGGATGCAGTCCAACTGCATCCAAAACAAGGTCTTAGACCAGCCTGTGTTACCGACAACTTTACCTTAGAGAGAATTGACAATGCCGAAGAAAAGCCAAAAAGCGAAACCCGATATACAAGCTGAAGATGATCTAGCTGCGTTAAAAGCCGAATTGACAGGGTCAGTTTCGGCTGAGAATGAAGCGCCAGCGTCCAGCGAAGTGGAAGTTGCCGTTGAGCCAGCTCATGAGGTCTCTGCGGATGATCTTTTGGATGACGTGCGTCGTTCGCTGATCGAAGATGAATCTGATGCTGAGAAAAAACCTTCCTGGTGGAATAAGAAAGCAAAAGGCAAAGATCCGGAACCGGTCGAGGCGCCGTCTTATATTGTTGAGAAGCCCAAGCCAGAAGATCTGTATTTGGAACAGATCGATGAGTTGATCGATCTGCTTGAACCTGAGGTTGAGGAGACGCCTACAGCCGTGGTGTTGGCTGAGCCTGAGAGCCTGCCCGCTGCAGAACCGGAAGCGCCTGTTGATGTTGATGAATTGAAGAAGCGGGTATTTAGCCCATCTGAGGCTGGAAAAGACCAGGAGCTGAGTGAAGTGCGCGCCATTGCCCTGGACCTGGAGGGTGGTGAAGAGGTTTTTGTGGAGGTGGAGTCAAAACCCGCAGACCCCATGGAAGAACGTCTGAAGTCGTTTGAGAATTCACTGAGACCATACCGAAGTTTTATTTATTACGCCCTGGCTTTTCTGGGTGTTGTTTTGGCTGTGGCGGCTGGTGCGCTGCTGATCAGAGAGTATCAGAGAAACCTGCCGCCAGAGCCCGCCAAAGCGATATCGAATTTGCCTTACCCCACTGCGCTGACATTGCCGGGCGGTTTGAATTTTGGTTTGGGGAAGGGTGCGCTAAAAGATGGGAGTTGGAACCCGCGTGGACCTGAATGGCTGGAGGGTACCGAGGTCTGCCGCTGGGTCGCGATCCCGTGGAGCCGTCAATTGGAGGCAGTTGTTCGGACCCTGACCCAAAAAGATACATTCGAATTGAAGATGAGCAACAACGATAAGTTGACCTACACTGTCTATTCGATCAAAGAATTGACGCTCGCGGAAATGCAGGAATTGGATTCAGGCTCGCCGTGCCTGCTCCTGGTGCTTGCAAAACAGGACTCGGAAAAAAGGTGGGTGGTTACGGCATTGCCATAGTCCTTTGAATGGTTGA
>JAYUGV010000122.1:0-11894 GCA_043767565.1 Anaerolineales bacterium | reverse complement strand
GTCTTTTAATCAGAAAAAAAACAAAATGAAAACAACGCTACGAACCAATATCACAGTTAACTTGTCATTCTGAGCGAAGCGAAGAATCCCTACCCCAGAAGTAGAGACCCTTCGTTCCACTCAGGGTGACACAGCCATTATGTCATTCCGAGTGGAACGAAGAATCCCTGAGATAATCGTAGAGGCTCTTCGTTCCACTCAGAGCGACACGAAAAAGAGGTGATGTTATGAGCAAAGAATACTATGTCTACATCATGACCAACAAATCACGCACGCTTTACACTGGAGTTACCAATAACTTAATACGGCGCGTGCATGAACATAAGAACAAACTTGTCCCTGGGTTTACGAGCAAATACAACATTCAATTTCTTGTTTACTATGAAGCGGGCAATGATATTAATGCGGCAATTGCGCGTGAAAAACAAATCAAAGGCTGGCTCAGGTCAAAGAAAATAGCGTTAATAGATTCCATGAATCCCCAATGGAAAGACCTAAGCGAAGAATGGGATATTTCCAAGCGTGCGGTGGAATTGTCCATTGAGAATGGCAAGTCAAGAGGTCTTGTCATTCTGAGCGATAGCGAAGAATCTCTACGACTGGCTCAGAGACCCTTCGCTGTCGCTCAGGGTGACATTAACGAGGAAACAACAAAATGAAGACAACGCTACGAACCAACATCACAGTCAAAGATATTTGCGAAGGGTTCGTCTATAACGAACTGGAAGGCAAGGGTTTGTTTGGCTTATCTGGAAAATTAACCATCCAGCCAGAATACCAGCGCAACTATATCTATGCAGACGGCAAAAAAGATGCGGCGGTCATTGAATCCATCCTTAAGGGCTATCCGTTGGGCTTGATCTATTTCAATAAAGTGAGTGACGATATTCTGGAAGTTTTAGACGGGCAGCAGCGTATCACCAGTTTTGGGCGGTTTGTCACCAACAAATTTGCCATTCAGGATGAAAACGGGATGCAGCAATATTTTGATGGTATTGCAGTTGACAAGCGAACTAAAATCCTGGAAACAAAATTGCTTATTTACGAATGCGAAGGCGCTGAAAGTGAGATAAAAGATTGGTTCAAAACGATCAATATTTATGGCGTCCCCGTCAATCCTCAGGAAATATTGAACGCCGTGTATTCAGGTCCCTTTGTGACGCTTGGCAAGGCAGAGTTTAGCAATAGCCAGAATTCCAATATCCAAAAATGGAGTGCGTATATATCAGGTAGTGTTAACCGGCAGGAATTTTTTGAATGCGCTCTGGATTGGGTCAGCAAAGGCAATATTGACGATTATATGGGTCGTCATCGCTACGATAAAAACATAACAGAGTTAAAAAAGTATTTCAACAGTGTGATTGATTGGGTTTCAACCGTATTTGTAGATGTAGAAGGCGAAATGCGGGGATTAGAATGGGGACGATTGTATGAAGAGTATCACAATAAATCTTATAACCCAACTAAGGTTTCAAAAGAAGTGCAAAAACTTTACGGCGACCCGTATATCAAAAATCGTAAGGGTATTTTTGAGTACATTCTTGGCGGTTCAGTTGATAAAAAATTATTAGATATTCGAGTCTTTGATGAAGCGACTAAGAAAAATATTTATTCAACACAAACTGCTAAAGCCGAATCTAGCGGTAAATCGAACTGTCCACTTTGCGCCATTGGACATGAAGTCAACAAGAGTAAAATCTGGAAACTGAGTGAAATGGACGCTGACCATGTAGCAGCATGGAGCAAAGGCGGCGCAACAGATATCAAGAACTGTCAAATGTTATGCAAGACACACAATCGGGCAAAAGGAAATCGGTAAAAGCAAAAAGTGGGCTAACAGAATCAATCCCACTGCCGCTTCAAATGCCAAACGCTTGATGTGAATATATAAACTCAAGATCGCCAGTCCAAACCCCAGCGCGGCAACAATCCCTAAGCGCTCGAGGTTTTTTCGTTGTATTGACATAATACATACAAGTCAATATACTATCAACAATGAATGTGAAATACACGCTTCACAATGTCATCTTTGAGTGGGACAGTCTAAAAGCGGCAACCAACCTTCGTAAGCACGAAGTCAGGTTTGAGCTGGCTTGCGAAGCCTTCTTTGACCCTTTCGTTTGTTATCTCGACGAAGAAATCGCCGGTAGTGAATTACGAGAAAGAATCGTTGGCTTGACCACCACATGGTTGTTACTGTACATCGTTTATGTAATGCGTGACGAAAGCATTCGCATCGTTTCAGCCCGCATGGCTACAAAAGCAGAAAGAGAAACCTATGAAAATCAATAAACTTGCCCAACGATTAAAAAAAGACCGCCCGATGACCATGGTGAGCATCCGTGTCCCTGGGGATGTGATTGACGACCTGAAACGCGTGGCTCCCATGTTGGGCTTTTCCGGCTATCAGGCATTGATCAAAGCTTATATCGGACAGGGTCTGCGAACCGACCTTGAACGGCTTGAAGGCGGTGTGGAAATCTCAGCGCTGATTGAAAGCTTGCGAAAGAAGGGCGTTAAAGACGAGATCATCTCGTCCGCCATGGCAGAAGCCCAAAGTCCGGCAACAAGCGCTTGAACCTTTCAGGTTGATTCGTGAGATTGAAGATGATTACAGAAATGAAACCTTTAGTGGAAATCAATCAACAAGCCATTCGCCTGCTCTATCAAGAGTTGGGGTTAGTAAATGCTGTCCGTTTTCTCAAACAATTTACGATCGGGTTCGGGGATTACACACAGGATCGGGAAACGTTATTCGGTAAAAAATCATTAGACGAGATCATTGGCGAGATAGAAAAGAATCGCGGCGAGTCCGCTTAATATTTCCTCAACATCATCACCAGCCGCGTCAACCTGAGCGCGGCTAATAACACCAACCCCACTGCCATTTCAAACGCTAAAAATAAAACCGATTAATCTGTTCCGAAAACATACGAGTCGATAAAGGCATTACGAAACTTGCCCTGCGGATCGTACTCGTGGAGCAAGTCTTGAAAATCCGACAGCCGCTCGTAAAGGGCGCGCACTTGCGTTGGAGGCAGTGTAAATAACTTGCCCCAATGCGGACGGGCTTGGAACGGTGCGAGCTGTTCTTCAATTAAAGGCAGCAGTTGTTTGATCGCATCCCAATCTTTTTTCCAGGTGAAGTGCAGCGCTACACAGGCTTGTTTGTAACAGGGACTCAGCCATAACGTGTCAGCAGCGATGGTCCGCACTTCTGAAATTTGCAGTAAGGGGGCAATCTTTGAACGCATGCGATTAATTGCCTGAAGCGCCGCGATGGCATGTTGACGAGTCACCAAGTATTCGGTTTGTAATTCCTCGCCGCTGCTGGGTATGAAATCCATGCGGAAATGCGGCAAGCGTTCATACCACGGACCGGGAATCCGCATTTGGGCTGTACAATTTTCTGCAGAGATCGCGCGAATGGGATGCAGATGATCAGGCGCGGGAGTAGCGCCAAAAAAATCAGAAGTCTTTATTTCAGTTGACACATCCGTAACGCGCTGCTTTAACCAAACCTGATTGAAACTCTCATCCTGCCAATCGGTAAAGAGACTGACGCTATAAGCGCTCCTTGTAATCTCATCGAAATGATTTTCCACTTCCGCTAGTGAAAGATTTTCATACACTGCCTGAACCATTTCATATGCAGGCTCGATGTTGAGTGTCAACTTCGTCACAACTCCCAACCCGCCCAGCCCAACGACTGCACCTTGAAATTTTTCGCCATCGTGTTCACGTGTAAGGTTTATCAACTCGCCATTGGCAGTGACAATTTCCATAGCAGTGACCGCCGTAGCCAGATTACCATTGTTGTTCCCTGAGCCATGTGTGGCGGTCGCGCAAGCCCCAGTAACCGAAATATGAGGCAATGAAGCCAGGTTATGCAAGGCAAAACCTGCGTGTTGAAGATGCTTGCACAGGTCGCCGTATCTGACTCCGCCCTCGATTGTCACCGTGTGATGATCGCGGTCTAAAGCGACAACCTGATCGAGATATTCCAGTGAAATAAGATCTTCACTACAGTCGGCGATGCCATTAAAGGAGTGACGACTACCCAGCACACGAAGCTTATGACGCTGACCGACGATTTCCTGCACTTGCGCAACCGTTGTAGGGTGATGCAAGCGGACTGCACTATAAGTGTAATTGCCCGCCCAGTTCATTTGCGCATCTGTCATTGTTGTATTCCTTTTGATTTCTAATACTTCCTCAGCCCGATCACCAGCCGCGTCAACCCGAGCGCGGCTAACAGGATCAATCCCACTGCCACTTCAAATGCCAGGCGCTTGATGTGAATATATAAACTCAAGATCGCCAGCCCAAACCCCAGCGCGGCAACGATTCCCACGCGCTCGAGGTGGCGGAGCTCCATGCCTTGAATGTCATCCGTGGGCGCGGCATAACTTAATCGCATCGCAAAATCGGACAAGTCCCAGCCGAGCAAGCCGCCGAGTGCGCCGAGCAGCATCCAGATCGTAGGGAATTGATTCCACACACCATATGCTGCACCGATCATAGTGAGAAACAGCCCCAGCGCGGAGAACCAATATAGCTTGCGCCAATGCGCAAGAATCCACACAATACCCAACAGAATACTCCAGCGCGCGGGATCAGGCAGCCCGGCTTGGAAATATCCATACGCCAGTGAGCCGGTTCCGATGATGATGCTCAATATCATTGCAACGATTGTCATTCATAACTCCAAAGGACCGTTGGTTGAGTAGCCCCGAGCGCTTGTTGCGAGGGGCGTATCGAAACCAACAAATAACCTAAATAATTTTGCTTACATGCTGGTTTCGATACGCCTTCGGCTGTCGCCTTAGGCTACTCAACCAGCAGAATATCTTATTTACCTTCCCACCGCCCGCAGCCACGCAGGCCCCGATGGGCGACTCAGCCTGCGCTTCACGACTTGATCAAACGGGTCGCTCACATCCCAATCCAACACTTGAATACCCGCATGTTGGACGCGCTGCATCATCAACGTCCGTTCCATTTGGATCACGCGCCCAGCCAATTCCACGTTCTTGTTCTTCGCCAGATATGAAAGTTCAAACTTCACCGGGTTCGGACTGATGACCAAGATTTGATAACCCTGCGCGCGCAATTGCACCAGCGGCTTCAAGTCATCTTCATGCAGCGGCGAGACCAAAATGATCTGCGACTCAGGCGGGAACAAACGTGTCGGCAAATGTTCAAGGTCTGAAAACACTTCACTGCCGCCCGGCTTCGCGTGCGCCAGCGAATACAAAATCTTTTCACGCTGAATTTTGCCATATCCCGGAACCGTCCAACGCAGGAATGCGGCATACACCAGCATACCCACGCGGTTGCCCTGCGTCAACAGGGCATCGGTCAACGCGGCGGCGGCTTGCACCGAATATTCGAATAACGAATGTCCGTGCGAAAATTCATTCATCCGCAAACGTCCATCCAAAATGATGCCAACGTCTGCCACGCGTTCCTGTTGAAATTCATTCGCATACAACGTGTCTTCCTCGTGCGCACTCGCCCGCCAATTGATCGCACTTGTTGGATCACCCGGATGATACTCACGCACGCCGAAAAACTCTGTGCCGCTGCCACCGACGCGCGCAGGGATCGTCCCCGCATAGACTCTCGTCCGCCGTGGACGGATCGCCACATGCCGTAGACGAGTCACTGGCGGGAAGATGAATAACTGTCCCTTCGCTTCGATCTGGACCTCACGGCTGGTCATCCGCAAATGATCATTGACCTGCGCCTTGACCGTTTCAAATCCATACCCACCGCGCGGACCTGTGACCTTATAACTAAAAGTATAAGTCGAGTCTTCCCCCTTCGGGAGCCGAATCAAATGTCGGCTTTGCCCGACGCGGAGTATTAAATCCGCTGGCAAAATATCATCCAACAAAACTTCTTCGAGATGTGAACCACGATTGGTGATTGTTACCGTCACAGTAATTTCAGAATTGGGCGATGTGCGTTCTGTGCTCAGATGACGCGTGGCTTCGAGCTTGACTTCATCCGGCGTAAACAAAAAGCCCGCGAGCAAATACACCACGAACGGCAAAGCCAGCGCGATGAACTCACCGCGCACCGAAGCAATGCCCGTGAGCAACAAACCGTAGGTGATGGAACCAAGCAGAAGAGATTTTGACATAATGACTCTCCATCACCCTAACCCTCTCCCGAAGGGAGAGGGGACTCCCTTCCCCTTTCGGGGGAAGGGCTGGGGATGAGGGCTATTTGATCACCGGCACCGGCGTCTTCTCCACTGAATCGCGGATAACATCATCGGTGACCGAACGCGCCATCCAATATTCGGGCTGCAGGATCACGCGATGACCGAGGATAGGCGTGGCATAACGTTTGATATCATCAGGGATGATAAAGTCTCGGCCTTCGAGCGCGGCATTAGCACGCGCCATCTTGAGAAACGCCAGCGACCCGCGCGGACTCGCACCAACCGCCACACGCCGATCAGTGCGCGTGGCATGCACGAGCGATGCAATATAACTCTCAAGATCAGCATCCACATGGACACCTTCCACCGCCTCGCACAACTCAAGCAATTGCTTGGCGGTGGTGATCTCGTGCAGATCAACTTCATCCTGTTTGCGTTCGCGGCGGCGGCGCAGAATTAATTTCTCTTCTTCGAGATTCGGATAACCCACAGATAGCTTCAACATGAAACGGTCCAACTGCGCTTCGGGCAAGGGGAACGTGCCTTCGTATTCGATCGGATTCTGCGTAGCAAGCACCAGGAACGGTTCAGGCAATGGGAGCGTTTCGCCTTCTATGGTGACTTGTCCCTCCTGCATCGCTTCCAATAGCGCGGATTGGGTTTTCGGCGAGGCGCGGTTGATCTCATCCGCAAGGATGATATTCGCAAACACCGGACCTTTGCGAAGCTCGAATTTATTTTTGGTGCGGTTGAAAATGTACCCGCCCGTGATGTCGCCGGGCAAGAGATCGGGAGTGAATTGAATGCGCTTGAAATCCAGCCCCAGCGATTTCGCAAAACTGCGCGCGATCAGGGTTTTGCCTAAACCGGGATAATCTTCAAGGAGAATGTGTCCGCCAGCCAGCACGGATGCCATCATCATCTCGAGCAGCGCGCGCTTGCCAACCACGGCGCGTTCCACTTCGTCAATTATCTGTTTGGTCGTTTTAGAAACTTTGGTTAGATCTGCCACATTAATCTCCAATGTTTGCCACAGAGACACAGAGTCACTGAGAAATTCTTTTTAAAGAATCTCTGCGGCTCAGTGTCTTTGTGGCGAATTATTGCCTTCCACTTTTGATTCTAAAAAATCCATTACGTCTGCCACATCATGATCAAGCGGAGTTTTTTCAGGTGGCGCAAAACTTCCCCAGCGGCTATTCGGAAAATCGGCGAAGGAACCATGCAGACCTTTTTCGAGATACGTCTGAACATCGGGCGGTGCTTCCCAGCCTTCACTCTCCAGCGGCGCAAAAACCGAGCGCGGTTTGCCATGCTCGCGCTGCAGAAGTATCTGATACGCCAAGCGACCCAAACGATTGGCGATCAGCCATTTGAAGTACGTCCCCTTTTTCGATTTTTGGAGTGCGAGCGCCAGCGTCTCTACATTGCCGCGTTCATGCCTGGCAAAGGGAATCAATTTCTTAACCGGCTTAAACTCCGGCAACAGGCTTCGACCGATGATCATCAATACTACAAAAATTGCGGCAACCCACCAGACTGCCTGATCGAGGGAAATATAAAGTAACTTCAATAGAAATAATAGAAATGCAATCGGAACGAGCACCAATTCATTGACCACCCCGCGCAACGGGAAAGCCAGCAACGCTGCGATCACGATCACCCCCGCCACGGCGAACCAGCGCTGACGGGTCATACCGTCTCCCCGCAGTAATGCACGATCGTAGTGAGACACGCCACTGCTTCGTTGACCGCAACTGCGTCGGACTTGTGTCCGCCATAGCGCACAGACTCGAACAAGCGCGTCAACCTGCGCACCGCGTCTGACGGCAAACCCGCTTGTTCAAGCTGGGTTGCAAACTCGCTGGGCGTCATAGACACACGGCGATCCATATTCTTCTTTTCCAAAACGGTATCGCTCATGCGATAGTAACAATCCATGATCACGTCGGTTGCATCCCGCCCTGCTGAAAGATCACGCAATGACGAGCGCGCGATGCCTGCAAGCTTTTTTATGGGTGATGCAGTCATCGGCGCATTGAGTTCCCTCCATAGCGCGTTCAATTTCCAGATCACAATGATCGCCAGCGCCACGATCCCGAAGCTCACCAGATAAGACATCCATGAAGTTGAAGATGGTGGTGTAAACTCGGGCACAGGCGCTCCATTCGACACCGCGTTCCCTGCTCCATTCAAAGGCGCGAGGTTCAAACCGATCTGCGCCAACACATCGCGATAACGCGAGAAGAGGATCCACAAAGCCCAATACGTCAGCGCCACCCGGATCGCGGTCTTGATCAAGCGCTTGCGCATCTCAGGCGACATCAACATGCCGATGAGGACAAAAAACAGCACGAACAAAGTCCAGACGCCCAATTGTGTCTGCCACGGGATGGATAGGACAGCATTGATCAGATCCAACGGGGCGGAGCGCGCGGTACGCGCTTCATTCCTACCGAACGCCTGCGCCTCGTGAAAGGAAACATTTTTCAAGCCGATAGCGAGTCCCATTAACGCCACCAACGCCAGGACAGACAGCAGAATAATCCAGGATTTATTCGTAAAGAAGGTACGCATGACAGTGTCTGAATTTTACCATCGCGACTATAATCCTAAACACCCTCTCTATGACTGATTCATTTTGCTCTCGGCGGCATCCCTTGCGAAGCATCCCGTGGGACGCCGCCGAGGACGGCGGCTTGAGCAGTTCTGGGAAATTCATATGCTTGATCCTGAAAACAACTCATGTGACGCCCCACTCCATCCGCAAGCCGCAGAGGGACTGCGCCTGTTCAACGCGGGCGAATATTTCGAAGCGCACGAAGCGTTGGAAGATGCGTGGAATGCCGAGACCGGCGAGGTACGGAATTTATATCGGGGGATCTTGCAAATTGCGGTGGTGTATTTGCACATTACGCGCGGAAACTTCAATGGTGCCATCAAGGTCTATACCCGCAGTCAGAAGTGGCTGAAAGATTGGGCAGATGTATGCCGGGGAATTCAAGTCGAGACATTACGCCGCGATGCAAAAGCCGTTATACAAGAAGTACAACGGCTTGGCATGGAACACATCAAGGAGTTCAACATCGCGCTGCTGAAACCTGTCAGTTGGGATGAAAACTTCTCGAAACAGAAGCAGGCTTATATGTGTGACCGATGCGGAAGTCCAATGTACGAGAAAAACTGCAAGGTCACTTGTCCGAATTGCGGGAATCGTTTTGATTGTTCAGACTTGAATATTTATTTTGATTGAAATGATTCCGCTCTATCGGGATCTGAGACCCCGATAGAGCAAGGGAATTTACTTCACCACGCGAAACGTCCTGGCACTGGATTCAAAATTGGCGAGCAGGTTATAGAACTCGGTGATCTCGGCTGTGTATTGCACATACCAAACGGTTGTTCCATCTTGAAAGACATAGGTCAGTTCGTTGATGTCGGTATTGTTGCCTTTGCGACCGGTAAAGACCAGCCGCACAGCCGGGACAGTGTTCAACGTCACTTTGTTGCGTTCGCTGGGAGCAAGACCCAACCCCGCGAGCCTCTGCGTGATGAAGGCATCGAGGGTATCGGTGGTCATCGGCTCATAGGAAACCGTCACATAAATTTTATTGGGCGACTTGCTCGATGCAGCACCGCGCAATGCCAGGTCAACGATGGGATTGCCGCCTAAGCCAGTCACGAGCACATCGGTGGTTTTGGCGGCTTTATAACCGGGGGGCATCCAAATCTCAAATAATGCGGTGCGGTATTGTACCCAACCAGCAGGGATCAAAGATTCGTACGGCAACGGAGTAGAAGCTGGCGTAGTGGTTGGTGTGGGCGTCAGCACCATGGTCACTGTGGGTTGGATAGTTGCCGTGGCGGCTGGGAGTTGTGACGCCGAGATACCAGTCGATCTGTTTAAAAACAGGTAGCTAACAACACAGAACAAAATAAAAGCAAGCCCCGCCAAACCCGCCAGGATCCCAAGCTGCATAACGGTCATGCCGAAATATTTTTTGTTTAGGTCCATTTGTCCTCCAATGGGGATGATATGCGTCGCGCCAAACAGGCGGACTTACTTCATTAATGAGTCAAATCTACTCTGTTGAGTTGTTCTGTCAAAACAGGCGCGACGCATCCTCCGTATATCACCGTTTTAACATCATGACTGAAATCATTCTAGGGGACATAAGTTCCATTTGGAGTTGGCAAATCTGTAATCGGTGTCCAGCCGCTAGCCGTAAAATATTCCTGCAAAAATACTGACCGTTCGTCTGCAGTCATAATGCGCGGACGGGAAAAATCTTCAAGCAGGGTTGTGATCAATTCGAGGCTGATCAGCTTCCCATCGTAGATCACGTAGCGATCAAGGAATTCGCGGCGAATGCCTTCAGGCATCCAATCGAAGTTTCCCATTTGGTCGAAGAATAAATTGCCGAGTCCATAATGGATGAATGCATCGTTATAGAACTCCATCGTCTTGGGAAAGTGTGCCTGACTGCCGCTGACGATCGTCGCACCGGCATCGACCATGCGGCGAAACCCTTCCACCTGACTCGAGTCTGGTTGCGGGACGTAATCTTCGTCCCATTGAAAGGTGAAGATCACGAGATAACCTTGCGCTTTCAGCTCCGCAATCTTTGAAGAAAAATAATCCAGATCGCACGGAGCAGAACCAGGGTGTTCATTGGTGGTGATATCCGAGTCGCCCATATCCGGAAGGTTGCAGCCGAGGAACGCGGTCTTGTTCCCGTTCACATCGAATAACGCAGGCGTAAGAGAATCTTGATAATTCAAACCGCCGCCATAATAGGCGAGGTTATTCGTTTTGTACATCGAGAGCGTTTCTTCCATTGCAAAATTGCCATAATCCGCAAAGTGATTACCGGTTAGTTCAATAACATCCACGCCAATATCTTGAAGCAAGCCGAAGTTTTTCGGGTCACTGCAAAATATCAAACGTCCTGAGTTGGGATTCGGCGGCGGGCAATCGGTGAAAAACGAAACCTCATTGCTGATGTGGGCAATATCCGCTTCACGCAGGATGCCACGCACTTCTTCGCCGGGATACGTGATGCCTTTTTGTTCCATTTTGAAGGCGGTGGCGCGCGTCAACGCGGTCGTGCCGGTGAGCACAACGGTGGTGAGTTTGGAAGGGTCGTAATTCGAAGGATGAATGATGAATGATGAAAGCTGAATGTTTGTTGAAGTCTGAAGGATAAACGAAACAATCAACGGGTAGTGTGAAGCGTCAAAGTTTTTATGAATCGGCGATTGTTCATCAATCGTCAAGACCTTCCAGCGCGGAGATAAATTTTCAAACGGGACGATCGCCCACGCGGATTCATTCCAAGCCGTGTCCAACAGTTGACCCGCGTCTACGCTGCGCACCGACCCGGAAGTTGGTGCGCCCCAAATTGCTGTGAACGCCGCTAGTGTGGACTCATCCATCAATAACGGCCTTGATATTATTCCACTCCACACTGCACGCAATTCATCGAAGCTCACGTCATCGCGAAGGGTTGGGAACGGCGCGACCAAAGCATAGACCCATTGGATTTGCACTTCGTCGGGCATCAAATCAGAAACCGTAGCAGCAGAAACATCGAGCGCGAAGCCAACATCCAAAGTACTTACTTGTTCGCGCAGTTTTTGCGGGACGGCAACGCCGATCAGATTTTCAGCCGGGACAAAGGTTGGAATGGATGAAGGAATTGATAGAGCAACAGCCGTTGGC
>JAYUGV010000121.1:0-11979 GCA_043767565.1 Anaerolineales bacterium | reverse complement strand
ACAGAGTGCTTTTCAAAAATTGGTGTGTTTGATGGGTACTCCCGTCTTACATTTCCTGTCACCATCTGCCTCGCTGTGAACTGTTACAATTTCTTTATGTTACCAGAAAAAAACAACCAGTATATTTATATTGCTGAATTTACTGGAACATATGCGCCCAACTCAACAGCGGTTGCGCCATATCCCACTTCGATACTCCTTATAATGGAATCACAAGGACAATACGATTGCAAAATAGAAAATTATGGCTGGGGATGATATGAGTATAACATTTAGAAATATAGCAAAGGCGACCTTAAAGGTCGCCTTTGCTATTAACTGGTAAATAGTTGTCAAAGTGAGCAGAAGGTCTTGCTTCAAATGTCGCGATTTGAATTTGAATGTTCGCACTTACGATTTCTCCCATCTTGCATACACCGCCTGCGACAGTAACCGTCCTGCGCTTTGCTCGCGCGTGACCAGTTCGCCCATATCGATCTTGCCACCGAACCCATTCATCATATCTTCCATAACTTGCGCCACATGGATTGCTGAAGCACGCACCGCATAAATTGTTGTGACCACAAACAACGGCTTATCGCTCAAACATTCGCGGCAGGCTTCGAGCAGCGTCGGCAAGGACTTGTACACTTCCCACACTTCGCCTTTGGGACCGCGTCCGAATTTGGGCGGGTCAAGGATGATGCCGTCGTACTTCGCGCCGCGCCGCGCTTCACGCTGGACGAACTTCAATGCATCCTCCACGATCCAGCGGATGGGTTTGTCTTCCAGTTTGGATAAGGCTTGGTTTTCACGCGCCCAACTCACGGATTTTTTCGAAGCGTCGATGTGAGTCACTTTGGCGCCAGCCGAGGCGGCGGCTAGGGAGGCGAGTCCGGTATATCCGAATAAATTTAAGACGTTGGTTTCTTTTTTTGATTCAGCGATCAAGCCATGGAACCAATCCCAGTGCGCGGCAACTTCAGGGAAGACGCCGAGATGACGCCCGGGCGTGGTCATCGCTTTAAAGCGCAAGAGTCCCCCTCGCCCTTGGGGAGAGGGGCTAGGGGTGAGGGCGTACTGCATTTCCCATTGCTCATCCATTTTCTTTTTGACATCCCAATGTCCGCCGCTTTCCTCGCCGCTGGGTTGGAAGACCGCATGCGCATTCTTCCACTCGGAAGTGAGCGTGCGCTTCCACATCGCCTGGGCCTCGGGGCGCACGAAAACATAATTGCCGAAGCGTTCAAGCTTTAACCCATCGCCGCTATCGAGCAGGGCATAGTCTTTCCAGTTTTTTGATTCGAGAAAATCGAATGGGAGTGAGTTTGTCATAAAGAATAGGACTTGAGATGGAATGGCGAAATAGTTACATCTACTTGAATTTTTACCTCAAGAAGCGTATAATGTGGAGGAAAGTGGTAAGAAGTGGTAAGGACGCCGGTCGCTCCCGGCGTTCATCAATTAAAGGAAGTATAGCACAAATGTTCTTAGGTCAGTTCCAGCACAATCTCGATGATAAAGGTCGCCTGATGATTCCGGCGCGCTATCGCGACTTGCTGGCGGCTGGCGCTTATATCACACAAGGCTTCGACAAATGCCTGATGGTGATGACCGATGCATACTTCAGCGAAGTGTATCAGCGCATCAACAGCATGAACATGGCTGATTCCTCTGCCCGCATGTTGCGCCGTTTGATCCTCTCGAACGCTTATCCCGTTGAAGTGGATAAAGTTGGGCGCATCCTTGTTCCGCAAAACCTACGTCAGTTCCTCGGCATCGAAAGCGGAGAACTCACCGTAGCGGGGCAGGGCGATTACTTTGAAGTGTGGACGCCTGCCGAATGGAAAACCCAAATGGACAAACTGCAGGATGTGGAAGCCAACGAACAACGCTTCTCCACGCTTGATCTTTCCAAACCAAATCCGTAGTGACGATTTCAATCGTCAACGACAAGCTCTAAAGAGTGCTTCGCAAAGTCGTTACTACATGAACGATACACCGCATCAATCTGTACTTTACCAAGAGATTATACACGCGTTACAGCCAGAGCGCGGGGGGCGCTATGTGGATGGAACAGTCGGCGCGGGCGGACATGCCCGCGGCTTACTGGAGGCATGTGCGCCAGATGGACAATTGCTGGGTCTCGATGTGGACCCGCAAGCGTTAGCGCTTGCTCGTGAGACCTTGGCTCCTTACGAACAGCGCCTCCATCTGGCGCAAGCCTCCTACACCACTCTATCCACGCAACTGAAGAACCTGCAATGGGATTCGGTTGACGGCATCGTCCTCGACCTGGGCGCGTCCTCCATGCAGTTCGATACGCCCGAGCGCGGCTTCTCATTTCAAAATGACGCTCCGCTCGATATGCGCTTTGGACCTCACGCTCTGCAGACCGCCGCTGACATCGTCAACACCTTCGATGAACGCGAACTGGCGGACTTGATCTACGAATACGGCGAGGACCGCGACTCTCGCAAAATAGCGCGAGCCATCGTCAAAGCGAGACCGCTTCATACGACCCGTGAACTGGTCGCTGTCATCGAAGCCGTTTCTCCCCGACGCGGTGACAAAGTCCACCCGGCGACGAAAACGTTTCAGGCGTTGCGTATCACCGTCAACGATGAACTGATGTCAGTGAAGACAGTGCTTCCGCAAGCCGTAGCAAGCCTAAAGTCCGGAGGCCGACTCGCAGTGATCTCCTTCCATTCGTTGGAAGATCGTATTGTCAAAGAATATTTTCGTGAACTAAGCAAGAATTTAGTTAATCCGCCTTACGAACAGCTTTATACAGTTGAACGCCAGGCGATCATCAAAGAGGTAACTCGAAAACCGATCACGCCCTCGGAAGACGAAACTAGAAGCAATCCGAGAGCCCGCAGTGCGAAATTACGCATTGCCGAAAAACTGTAGTGCCGAATTAATTCGGCGTTACGCGACCAATTCGCCCAAATAAAAAGGTCGTTATGCAGGCACAAGCAACACAAATCATCCATGCTTACAAACAAGCGCCCTGGCGTGTTCAACGCCAGTATGTTGGCGCGTTTTTGCTTGCTGTCATTTTGACATCCATGATCGCGGCGCTGTATTTACAGGTGACAGCCGGTGCCGCCCGCGCCGGACGTGAGATTCAGGAAATGCGTTTCGAGATCACCACCATCCAACGCACCAATGCCGACCTCGAAACCCAGCTCGCCAACCTGACCTCCACTACTGAAATGGAACGCCGCGCACTTGAGATGGGCTATCGCCCCGTCAAACCCGGTGAACTGGATTATGTGGCTGTGCCCGGTTTCGTAGCGCCTGAACCGGCTATCCTGGCGGCGGCTGAAGACGTGACCGATTACTCCCAAACCCTGCCATCTGAATACACCCAATCCCTGATCGAATGGTTCGACAACCGTGTCAAATCGGGAGGCTACTAATATGCGACAACAGTATGCCATCCGTTCTTTGATCCTGGTTGCGGGTCTGGCATTTGTTGGTTTGGCAGTTGTTGTGCAAATGATCCGCATTCAAAACAGCGAACAGGCGAAGATCTTCCTTTCACAAGGTGACTTGTATGCCGGTGAGTTCCGCATGTTCTACCCCGAACGCGGTGAGATCTATGACCGTGATGGACATTTACTGGCTGGTAATCGCACCGTCTATGAAGTGGGTGTCAGCCTGAGCCAGATGAAAAACCCGGAAGCATTGGCTTCCACCCTCGGCTTATTTCTCGGCTTGACCTACGAAGATGTCCACAATCAATTGATGAATTCCCCGAAGACCTGGGAATATATCGTGATCCAGGATTATGTCGGCGCAGAGACGGTGACTTCCCTGCAAGCGCTCATGAAACAAAATGAAGAAGCGGATAATACCAGCCTGAACGGTCTGGGCTTCAAGCCGCACTTCCAGCGCAGTTACCCGGAAGACGCGTTAGCGTCGAATGTGCTTGGCTTTGTCACCCGCGATGGACGCGGTTACTTTGGCATTGAAGAAAAATATAACGACCTGCTGGCGGGCAATCCCGTTCAAGTATGGGTGCCGAATGATCCCAACAAAGCGACTGAGATTCCCCGCGTCCCCAACGGCACAACCCTCGTGTTGACCGTCAATCGCGATCTGCAATCTAAGGTCGAAAATATTCTCGATCAATCGCTCACCAAGTACGGTGCAGAGAATGGCGCCATCATCGTCATGAATCCGCAGAATGGCGAAGTCCTTGCCATGGCGACCACCCCGCGCCTCGACCTGACCAACTACTCCAATTACTTTAACCTGTACGATAACGGCAGTCAATATAACCGCTCCATCGGCATGGCGTACGAAGCCGGATCGGTGGTGAAGATACTGACCATGGCGGCTGCGCTCGATACCGGCACGGTCACACCCGCCACAACTTATATCGATACCGGCTCCATTGACGTGGGCGGCATCACCATCTACAACTGGAACCGCGAACCCTGGGGTCAGCAGGATATGACCGGCTGCCTTCAACATTCACTCAACGTCTGCATGGCGTGGATCTCCACCCAAATGGGACCGCAATCTTTTTATGGTTACATGGAACGCTTTGGGCTGGGACATCCAACCGGCATAGATCTCTCCGGCGAAGCGATGGGCAGACTCAAGGTCCCGGGTGATACGGATTGGTACAACGTTGACCTTGGCACAAATGCCTTCGGTCAGGGTGTTACTATCACGCCGCTGCAATTGATGATGGCTGCTTCGGCGATCGCGAATGGCGGCAAGATGGTCACGCCGCATGTCCTGTATTCCATGCTGCGCGATGGGCATCAATACAATGTGCCCTCACAATATGCCGGTTCGCCCATCAAAGCTGAAACCGCCAGAACTTTAAACGATATGCTCACGGTTTCATTGGAAGGTGAATCGTCCACGGCGCTGGTGGCTGGTTATCGCATTGCTGGCAAAACCGGTACCGCGCAGATCCCCACCGAGAACGGCTACGATCAAACCAAGACCAATGCCTCCTTCATTGGCTGGGGACCGGTCGATGATCCGCAATTCATGATCTACGTTTGGTTGCAAAAGCCCACCGCCTCCATTTGGAGTTCCGAAACTGCCGCGCCGGTCTTTTCACAAGTTGCCGAACAAACCATCATTCAATTGAACCTGCCGCCCGATATGGTTCGCAACCAGTTCGGTTCGAGATAATTATGCTGACTATCGCTGACGCAATCGAAGCCATCACCGGGTTCCGCCCGCAAAACGTCACGGTCATCACCGAGGCGGTCATCGATTCGCGCCAGACCATCCCAGGTTCGCTGTTCGTTGCCATCTCCGGCGAAAAATCAGATGGACATAACTTCATCGATGAAGCGTTTAAACGGGGGGCATCTTTTGCTTTAATCCAACGGGACGTGGACGCATCTTTCCACAGCCTCGACCTGCGTACTGTCACCTCAGCCGACTCTTTTCTGACATTTGATTTCGCCACACCTTTCTGCTTGCGCGTGGATAACACCGTCACCGCCTTGCAGCAGATCGCCCGCTTCTGGCGCCGCAAACTGGACCTGCGTGTGATCGGCATTACCGGCAGTGTCGGCAAATCCACCACCAAGGAAATGATAGCTGAAGTGTTGAGCACGCGCTATCGCACTTTGAAAAGCCCCGGTAACTTGAACAATGAGATCGGTTTGCCGCTCACCATGCTGCGGTTAAGTGCCGGTCATCAACATGCCGTGATGGAAATGGGATTCTATGTGCCGGGTGAGATCGCGTTCCTGTGTGATATTGCCATGCCGCAAGTAGGCGTTGTGACGAATGTCGGCACCGTCCATGCGGAACGCGCGGGTTCACAGGAAGCCATCGCCCGCGGTAAATCGGAATTGGTTCAGGCGCTGCCCCCGGCTCCCGAAGGCGTGGCAATTCTAAACTTCGATGATCCGTGGGTCCAAAAAATGGAAGAGAAGACCAAGGCACGCGTCTTCTTTTATGGGCTGTCACCTGAAGCGCATCTCTGGGCTGATCAAGTCGTGGGGCTGGGCTTGGATGGTATCCGCTTCCGGATGCATTACGAAGGTGAGACCCTGCACGTCAAGATCCCGTTGATCGGGCGGCATTCGGTGCATACGGCTTTGCGCGCTGCGGCAGTGGGACTTGCCGAAGGTATGAATTGGCAGGAGATTCTCGAAGGTTTAAATCAGGGACATACGCAGTTACGACTTGCCGCAGTCCGCAGCGAAAATGGAGCTTTATTGTTGGATGATACGTACAATGCCTCGCCTGAATCGATGCTGGCTGCTTTGAACCTGCTCGATGAGATCGATGGGCGCAAGGTGGCAGTGCTGGGCGATATGCTTGAACTTGGTCCCTATGAACGCGGCGGACATGAGATGGTCGGCTTACGTGCCGCGCAGGTTGCCGAAGTGCTGGTCACGTTGGGTGAGCGCGCCCACATCATCGCCGAAGCCGCGCGGCGTGCCGGTATGAAAAAGGCCGCCATCCTTGAGTTTGATGATATTGCTCCGTTGATGGATTGGATGAAAGCCAACCTCACCAATAAAGATGTTGTGTTGATCAAAGGCTCGCATGGTCTGCGTATGGATCGAATTACTGCATCGCTTGAGGTCCATTCATGAACCATACCGCGCTGGTATTGGGTCTGGCGATGTTGTCCTTTGTGATGACCGTGATCTGGGGTACGCCATTGCTGCGCGTGCTCAGGCATTTC
Organism: Anaerolineales bacterium; assembly: GCA_043767565.1. Taxonomy (GTDB): domain Bacteria; phylum Chloroflexota; class Anaerolineae; order Anaerolineales; family Villigracilaceae; genus Defluviilinea. Next base: position 5,318 of record JAYUGV010000121.1, on the reverse strand, counting down.
AAGATTGGCAAGGTAATCCGTGTGGAAGAACCTGACCAACATCGTGTCAAAATGGGCACCCCCACCATGGGCGGTGTGCTTTTCATCCTGCCGGTGCTATTGCTGACCGGCTTGCTCAATGCGGCATCCTTGATCGGCTTGAACGTGACGGGGCGCTCGGTGTTGGTGCCTTTGATCGTTCTGGTCGCATACGCCGTCCTTGGCGCACTTGACGATTGGGAAGGCATTCGCGGCAAACGGCGCGGCGATGGGATGCGGGCGCGTACGAAATTTATTTTTCAGGTTCTTCTGGCAGTAGGGACAGCCTTTGTTTTGAAATATGGGTTGGATGTGCCTGAGGTAATCATCCCCGGCATTCAGATCAAGCTCGAATTAGGATGGTGGTATATTCCGATTGCGGCGTTTGTGATCGTCAGCGAATCGAATGCGGTGAATTTTACCGATGGTCTCGATGGTCTGGCTGGTTTGATCTCTGCCACAGCTTTTGCTGCCTTTGGTGGTATTGCTCTCATGGGCGGGCAGACCTATCTGGCACAATATTGTTTCATTACCGTAGGTGCCTTGTTCGGCTTCCTGTGGTTTAACGTGCATCCGGCTGAATTGATCATGGGCGATACGGGTTCGCTTTCGCTGGGGTCTACGCTGGCAGTGGTCGCTTTGATGACCGGCCATTGGCCCCTGCTTCTTGTGATCGCAGTCATTCCGTTGTGTGAAGCGTTGAGCGTTGTGATCCAGGTTTTTTATTTCAAGGCAACCAGGGGCAAACGTTTTTTCAAGATGGCACCGGTCCATTTGCATTTTGAATTATTGGGTTGGAGTGAAACGCAGGTTGTGCAGCGTTTTTGGTTAATTGGCTTGCTGGCCGCGATGGTCGGCATGGGATTGGCACTCGTTTAACATGTATAAGGTAATGCGACATTTATGTCGCTTTTCTGATTTGCGAGATAAATCTCGCGATACATAATGACTTATGAAAAATAACTGGAAAGATAAACGCGTGCTTGTTCTCGGAGCCGCCCGTCAGGGACTTGCCCTCGCGCGCTGGCTTTCTTTGCATGGCGCACACGTCACATTGAGTGACACGCGCAGTGCTGATGAGTTGCGCCTCGTGCGCGAATCGCTTGCTGAGTATCAGATCGACTGGGCGCTCGGCGGACATCCGCTGGAATTGCTGGACTTTGCCGATATGCTTTGCCTCTCTGGCGGAGTCCCGCTCACGCTGCCCATTGTGGCTGAAGCTGTTTCGAGGGGCATGCCCCTCTCGAACGATTCGCAGATCTTCATGGAAGTGGTGCCCTGCAAGACGATCGGTATCACCGGCTCGGCTGGGAAGACCACTACGACAACGCTGGTTGGACGAATGGCGAAGTTGGCTTGTCAGAATGCAGAAGGCAGGGTGCAGAAGACAGAAGGCAGAATGCAGAATGCAGAAAATTCATCATTCATCACGCGAAGCGATCCTTCTGCATTTATCGGCGGCAACATCGGTGACCCGTTATTGAATTACGTGGATAAGATGAAGCAAGATGACATCGCCATTCTTGAACTCTCATCCTTTCAATTGGAGCAGATGACGATCTCGCCGAACATCGCCGCGATTCTGAATATCACTCCGAATCATTTGGATCGGCATGGCACGATGGAAGCCTACACTGCGGCGAAGGCGCGCATCCTTGCATTTCAATCGAAAGCCGATACGGCAATTCTCGGACGTGATGATAAAGGTGCCTGGGATTTGCGTGACAAGGTTCAAGGCAAATTGTTAACCTTCAGCTTGAACGACTTGGATGAAGGCTTGGATGGCACATATTTGCACGATGGTTTGCTTAACTTGCGAGATGGCAATGCTTATCTGCCTTTGATCTTGCGCGAGAAGATCCTGCTGCGTGGCGATCACAATGTAGCGAATGTGCTGGCGGCGTTTGCAATCGGCCATGCCGCCGGGTTCCCGTTGGATGCGATGCTGGAAGCGGTTGAAGATTTTCGCGGTGTGGCGCACCGCTTGGAATTTGTCCGCGAACTGCATGGGGCGCATTGGTACAACGACTCGACTTCATCGGCGCCTGATCGCAGTATGGCAGCTATCCGCGCGTTTGATGAGCCGATCGTACTGCTGCTGGGCGGGCGCGATAAAGACCTGCCCTGGGAAGACCTGATGCGGCTCGTCAGCCAGCGTGTGAAGCATGTCGTGTTGTTTGGTGAGGCGGCGGAAAAGATCCAGAAAACCGTGAGCAGCCTCGGGCTGAGTCAGATACGCTGTACTTTATCCCGCGTGAATGGCTTGCGCGAAGCGGTCTTCAAGGCGGCTGAAGCGGCGGAATCCGGTGATGTCGTTCTGTTATCGCCGGGCGGTACGAGTTTCGATGAATTTAAAGATTTTGCTGATCGCGGAGAGAGGTTTAAATTATGGGTGCACGAACTTTCGTAAATGATCGTTTTTCCTTGTCGTCATCCAAACGTTCGGCACGCGGCGTCGACATGCCGTTGTTGTTGACGGTGGTCGCGTTGATCGTGTTCGGTTTGATCATGTTGTATTCGGCTTCGTTTGATTTTTCATTCAATGAATATGGTTCATCATCGTACATGTTCCTGCGCCAGGTGAAATGGTTGAGTGTGGGAATTCTGGCGGCGTTCGTGCTTTCGTTTTTTGATTATCACCGCTGGCGGCGTTTCGTGATATTTGCGATGCTGGGGACGATCGGTTTGTTGATCACAGTGCTCGTTATTAACGAGATTCGTTTGGGCGCATCCCGTTCCTTGTATGAAGGTTCCTATCAGCCGTCTGAAGTTGCGAAGTTGGTGGCGGTGATCTATCTTTCGGTGTGGTTGTATGCCAAGCGCCAATCTTTGCATGATGTTAGTTTCGGTTTGATCCCGCTCGGCGTGATCCTGGGAATTATCGGCGGCTTGATCTACCTGCAGCCGGACTTAAGCGCGGCTGGTACAGTATTAATTCTGGGCGGCTTGTTGTTCTTCCTCGCGGGTGCGGATATCAAACAGATCGTATTTCTGTTGGCGTTGGCGGTCTTGATGGGTTGGGTCATCGTTCAATTCAGTGCCACGGGTCAGGACCGCGTGGGTTCTTTTCTGGCTGGCTTGAAAGACCCGACCCATGCTTCATATCATGTGCAGCGTTCGTTAGAAGCCGTGATCAAAGGCGGGGTCTTTGGGGTGGGGCTTGGGCAAGCCGATACGAAGTTAACAGGTTTACCCTTTGCGCCTACTGATAGTATCTTTGCCGTCGTAGCTGAAGAACTTGGTCTGTTCGGTTCGGTCCTGTTGATCGCTTTGTATGCCGCTTTAATCTGGCGCGGACTTGTGATCGCCCGACGCGCACCCGATATGCTTGGTACACTACTGGCATCGGGCATTACATTCTGGGTTGGTGTCGAGGCGCTCATCAATATGGCGGTGATGGTGGGGTTGATGCCTTTTGCTGGTAACGCTTTGCCTTTTATCAGTGCAGGCGGTTCGAACCTGGTTGCCACATTGTGTGCCATGGGTATTATGTTGAATATCTCACGCCAGAGTGGTGAGATTATTAGAACGGAAGAAAATGACTGGAGGTCATTCGGTGCGGTTATTGATTTGCGCCGGGGGAACGGGAGGCGGGGTGTATCCCGCGCTCGCCGTTCACAGCGCGCTAACGGCTAAAGTCCGCGACCTGGATACGCTGTGGGTGGGCGGTGAAGGTGGCATGGAAGAGTCCCTGGTGAGACGCCAGGGTATTACCTTTCAGAGCATACCTGCCGCTGGCATTCATGGTGTTGGTCTGGTTACTTTGCCGCGCAACCTTGGGATGATCGGACGCGGTATTCTGGCATCCCGCCGCATTCTGAATGAGTTCAAGCCGGATGTGATGTTTTTTACAGGCGGCTTCGTAGCAGTGCCAATGGCGCTGGCTGGCAGGTCGATCACCTCCATGTTGTATGTGCCGGATATCGAACCCGGCATGGCTTTGAAATCGCTGAGCGGATTTGCAGATGTCATTGCGGTGACGACGGGTCAATCGCAAAAATACTTTAAGAAAAAAGTGTTTGAGACGGGTTACCCGCTGCGGGCGGACCTGGCGCTGTGGGACCGTTCGACAGCGCAACAGCACCTCGGCATCGCCAGCGGACTGCCCAGCCTGTTGGTGCTCGGCGGCAGCAAGGGTGCGCGCTCGATCAATACAACGGTCATGAGTAACCTGCGTGAATTGCTCGCCAAGTTCGAGATCATCCACATCTCAGGCGATCTGGATTGGACCCTTGTGAAACATAACCGTGAGCAATTGCCGATGGAACTGGCCGCGCGTTATCACGCCATGCCCTACCTGCACGATATGGGCGCTGCGTTAGCCGCCGCTGACCTGGTGGTCTCACGCGCGGGTGCCTCCTGTTTGGGCGAATATCCCTTGTTTGGTCTGCCCGCCATTCTGGTCCCGTATCCATATACGTGGCGCTACCAGAAAGTGAATGCCGATCATCTGGCGCGGCGCGGCGCGGCGATCATTTTGGAAGACCAGGCTCTGAAGGATGAATTATTGAAAACACTGACCGTGCTCTTGGATAACCCGAATAAATTGAAAGCCATGCGCGCCGCGATGTTTGAATTGTCCCATCCGCGCGCCGCCGAGAAGATCGCCAGCAAGTTGATCGAACTGGCAGGAGCTTAACGCCTATGATGAGTATTATTTATGTCTTCTGGATGTATGTGCTGCTTTTCGCCGTCATCGGCGGGATGCGCGGCTGGGCAAAGGAACTGCTCGTTGCATTTAGTGTGATCCTTTCGCTGGCGTTGAATCATGTGATCCGCAAGTACATTCCGCTTGCCGCGAACCTGCCCGAGACAGATGCCTCCCTCTTCTGGGTGCGGACGATCATCCTGCTGGTGCTGGTCTACTTTGGTTATCAAACGGTCGTCAGCGTTCAACACCTGGCGGGTAAGGCTCGCAGTGAAAAACTGCAGGATACGCTCTTCGGGGCTTTCCTCGGCGGCATCAATGGTTATTTGGTGGCGGGCAGTATTTTGTATTATGTACATATCGCTGATTACGCATTTCAACAGGTGATTCTCAAACCCGCCGACCCGGTCCTGCTGGAAAAAGTGAATCAAATGATGCTCTACATGCCCCCGCAAATTCTGGGCGAGCCCGGCATCTACTTCGCCGTCATTCTCGCGATGGTCTTTGTATTGGTTGTATATATCTAAAATTCTGGAGTGCAGGAGCAAGCTCCTGCACATTCGGCGGCAAGCCGCCGGACTCCAGAGATAGGAACTATGACACACATTCATTTCATCGGCATCGGGGGCAGCGGACTGTCCGCCATCGCCCG
>JAYUGV010000120.1:0-4784 GCA_043767565.1 Anaerolineales bacterium | reverse complement strand
CCACCGCCGCGAGCGCCGCGTTACCGACCGCGCCGATCACCAGCATGGAGATGATCCAGCCGTGACGGCGCGCATGCGACCAGATCCAACGCGCCGCGCCAGTCCGGTCGGACGTGTGCGTGCGGTGCATGGAAAATTCAGCAGGAGAGGTTGTTATCGTTGTCATGGGTTAAAAAACTTCCCGCAGTCGCAGTGACCGCGAGAGCAAAAGGATAATTAGATTCTACCACGAGCGTATCTCGTGAGGCGGGACAGGGTTTCTATCTATAGAACTGTCCGCGTGGACAGTATGAAACTCAATAGGAGAGTGTCAAATGAATATGCCAAGTTCAATCGCTGGTTGGTGCACGTTGTTGTTCTTCCTGTGTTTCGGTCTGGGTTATTTCCTGTCTGGTATGACCTTCTTTGGTCTCCTGACAGCCATCTTTGCCCTCGGGGCAGCGATCTTTACCCTGATCGGTAGGTAGACCGCTTTTATTTAAAAACATACAGCCTCTCAGGCGAGAGGCTGTATCATTTTAAAGCAGCGAGCATCTCGGCAAAAGCCAGTGAATAATCCCAACCGGTATTATCTTCAATGCCCCACCACGCCGAAAGGACTGCGTGCGCCAGACTCCATTCAAAGATGCGCTCACGCTCCCAGCCCAAATGCTCATGCAGGATGTCGATCCGCCGCTTCACGCTTCGCGTCAGCCGATGATTGATTCCGTCCGAGAAACTGCCCCACGGATTCATCATAAACGGACCGACCTCATACCCCGCGGGACCAATGACTCCCTTCGGGTCAATGACCAACCACCCGCGTTCGGACGATAGAATGTTGAAGTGATGAAAATCCCCATGCATGAGCACAGACATCTGATTCTCTACAAAGAAATCTTTCACCGAACGCTCAACGCGCTCCACAAGTTTTTGATTTAATGGACCCGTCCCGCCGTTGAACATGGGCCGTAGTTTTTTCAACCCATCAAACCAATCAGAGAGTTGGGTGAAACTCTGGAGTCCAACAGCTTGCTGTTGGACAGACGGGAGCAAGCTCCCTGACTCCAGAGGAAGATGTTTCCAAATCTTCTTCATCAAATCCGCCGCGATATGTGTCGCCTCTTCATCATCCTCGAGCGTGGATAACATCACACCGGGCGTCAGGCGTTCGAGTAACAGAAACCCCTTTTCTTCATCTGCATCCAGTAACTTGCATGCGCCCTCGCCGTTGAATAACCTCAAAGCTGCCATCTCGCTTCTCATTTCGCGGTTCGGCACGCCCATTTTCAAAACCACATTCCTACCCTCACCCCTAACCCCTCTCCCGAAAGGAGAAGGGGATTTTGCAAATGCCACAAAATTATAAGAAAGCGTCGTCGCAGGCTGGACATCTGTCAACCCCCAACGCGTGGATGCTTCTGCGATGAGATCGGGTAATGACTTTAGAAAGGCATGTCCATCTTCACGGAATGTGTTTTGAATATTGGAGATGAATTCAGGAGGAAGATCAAGTTTGTTCACGCAGGCTCAATTATCGGCTGGCGCGAAGCGGAAGCACGCTTCATCTGCGGGTTTCGCAAAGTGCGTTCAACCCTCCGCTCAGCGCGAATCCCTAAACCGGAAATAATTTATCAAACACTTCAGGGCAATATTTGGAAACCATCTCGGAGGAGAGTCCATTCTCTTTGCAGATCGCGGCATACAGATCGGCAGAGGGACGTTTGATCCTTTTTTGGGTCTCAACATCTAATCCCCACAGACCGAAGCGCTGCGTCCAGCCGCGTTCCCATTCAAAGTTATCCACCAGAGTCCAGTGGAAGTAACCCTTCACGGGCCAGTTGAAATTGACTGCGCGCCACATCTGATGAATGTGCTGCGCGAGATAACGCGGACGCATGTGGTCGTCGTCATCCTCCACACCGTTTTCAGTGACAAGGATGGGGATGTTCGGAAACATTTTCACGATCCATTTCAGTCCTTCAAACATGCCCTCCGGCTCGTTCGCCATGAATTTGTTATCGCTTAGGTCAGCATCTTTGGCGTAGAAGTTATGAGCGAATAAGGTCTTTGGTTTTCTCAAATCAAACGTAATAAAGTCTCTGGTGTAGTAATTAAAACCGAAGTAATCCTGCGTTCCCTTGGCTTCAGGGACTTTGATGGAACCAAATGGCGAACGCATTACACCGGTCGCCAGCGCAGAGGGAAAGCCAAGATTCAAAGCAGTGAACGCGGTCTTGACAGACAATATGTCCAAAGGCGACCACTTTCGATACGGCACGAAGGAGCGGTAATTCAAGGCATAGCCCACTCGCGCTTCGTGTTGAATCTCGTGAATGGCGCGGTACGCGGCGGCATGAGCGCGCAGCATGGTTGCCAATACTCGAAAAGCAAGTCCTGTATCGCTTTTCCCGGGCGGAAACATTGCAACGCCATGATTTACATACCCATTGAGCGCGTAACCGTTCGGCTCGTTGATGGTGCACCACAATGTACAATATTCCTTCAACGCTTCAACTGTTTTACGGACAAATTTCTCGAACAATGGAACAACCGCTTCGGTTTCCCAACCCCGATATTCTGCCAGCCACAACGGATCGGTGAAGTGATGCAGCGTGACCATCGGAGTCATGCCGCGCTCACGCAGTCCACGTAACATGGCACGATAGTGTTCGAGCGCGTCTTCATCCCAGGTATCGGGCGTGGGCTGGATGCGACTCCACTCCACTGAAAAGCGATGCGCGTTTTGTCCGCCCTCGGCGGCGCGGTCGAAGTCCTCTTTCCAGCGGCCGCCCCACCAATCGGCAGCCAGACCAGCCTTTCCGTTGGTGTGACCGTCCTGTTCCCACCTCCACCAATTGTTGTTCGTGTTGTTGCCTTCCACCTGATGCGACGCTGTCGCCGTGCCCCACAAAAATCCGCGTGGGAAATGATACGATGCTTGAACCATGTGTTCTCCAATAATTTGTCTTGTTCATTCCGCAGTTCAACTGCGAGATGAACGACCCAGATACGCCAGATACAACGCGACCGAACCCGCGACGGCAGCATTCAACGATTCGACTTGTCCCTGCATTGGGAGTTTCAGGATGATGTCGCATTTCGCGCGCGTGAGTTGACGGATGCCTTCGCCCTCGCTTCCGACGACGAGTGCAGTTGCTCCTGTAAAATGACGCTGAGTCTTCGCCCCAACCGTTTCTCCATCCTGATCCAATCCTACAACCCAAACATTTTCCGCCTTTAGAGCTTCGATCGCCTGCGCGAGATTCATGCGTGAGATCAACATGTGCTCGCTCGCGCCCGAGGACGCATTCACCACGGACGGAGTCACCTCCACCGTATGCGCGAGCGGAATGACCACACCATGCACACCGATTGCCTCCGCCGTGCGGATGAGCGTGCCAAAGTTTTGCGGGTCGTTGAGTGAGTCGAGCAACAACACAAACGGCGCTTCATTCTTCTGGCGCGCGTTCTCAAGAATATCGAGCAAATCCACATACGGATACCCACTCACCTCCGCGATGATGCCCTGATTATTCTCGTGGACCTTATCCAACCGCGCGCGCGGCGCTTTGACAACCTGGATCTTTTTCTGCGCCGCCAAAGCCAGGATCTCAGTGAGTCTGCTCTTGACCTGCACCCCTTCAGCAAGCTCGATTCTAAACACATCCCTGCGCTTGGCGCGTAGGGTCTCATACACAGCATTGCGGGAATAGATGAATTCTTTCATACCCCGATTATAAAGTGACAGTCACCTTTAAGGTGACTGTCACTTGGATTGAATGTAAAAGAGAAGCTGCTTGACTATACCCGATGATTATCGATCTTATCGTACGTCGCCCCGCAGACGTAGCGATTGCCTTCCAAAAATCCGTGCGCGAAGCCCAGATCATTTTTTAAATTACTCTTATTGCTTTAGGATTTTTTCAATCTGCCCCCAGAGTTCTGGAGTTTCCATAAGCTGGGCAAAGTCTTTGACCCAACGTTCAATACGATGCTGGTCAAGATTTGGAAATTTATCAACAATCGTTCGGATGTCCTCAATATCCTTGGGACGATGGGCAATTGCCTTCATGATAATGAGGTCTTCAGGGGTTGGCAGGCGCGCAGATATATTTGCAAAAAATTTGACAACACTTCTCTCGACCATCTCTTCTTCAAAAGGCATAATTCCCAGTGAGATATCCACTTCTGTTTCGGTAGGGGAATACTTCAAAAGCAGGACCCGATTTTTTCGGGCAAAGTCTTCTGCATTTTGGATGCGAGGAATAATATTTTCCGCGTGGGCAAGTTCGAGGAACCTTGGAATATCTTTTGTAGATAAAAGAAACATAGCATCAACATCAGCGGTGTAACGCGGCTTGCCCAAAAAACCAATAGCAATCCCGCCTATAATAACACCGCGATCATTGAAGTTTTTAAGCAAGTGGTTGATTGCTTCAATCGTTGCGCGAAATGGCTCCAGGCTTTTATCTAGCTTCATACAATACCCTTAGCTTTGCCCAGCGTTCACGTACTTCCATTTCACCATCATCGTCACTGCGTTTCATACCTGTTTCAATGGCAAAGCGGACAATGGCGTTCAGTTTTTGCCAGTGTTCTTCCACTGACATGGCGCGTAACTCCTGCCTTTCGATTTCTTCGACGGCTTTCCAACGGTCACGTAAATGGAAACGGATTTCTTCAGCGTTCATTACTTAATTATAGCATCTTCACAAAAGAAACCCACCTCAATTGGTTTGAAGTGGGTTTCTTTTTACACCCGATGATTATCGATCTTATCCCACGTCGCACCATAGACGTAT
>JAYUGV010000119.1:0-4803 GCA_043767565.1 Anaerolineales bacterium | reverse complement strand
GTTCAGGGAGGATGAACGAGTCGTCCCAGTTCAGTTTCCATTGATCGCCTTCCAGCGCAAGTTTCGCGATGATGTCGCGTTGGATGTCACCGACCAGTGCTGTATGATATATGACGTTATAAGCGATCTCAGACGAGTATGGATTCACAAGCGACGATGTCACTGTGTAATCGAACGAACCGGCGCTCATCTCATTCAATGCATCGCGGTTGCGCCTGGCAAAGTCTTCGAGGGTAATGGCAGACTGTGCCACCTTACTCAACATGCCGTACATCGCGTTGTAATCATCCGCTTTGAAGGCATCGAGATAAGCTGTCAGCGTCAGCGCCGGGTCGGGAGCGGAAGCCACTGTCACGATCGGGAGCGGAGTCAGCTGCGGGGAAGCGGTCGGGGTGACCGCAGCACTCGCTGAACCGCAGGCAGTTAGAAAAGAAAATACAGCAATAAGATTTAACCAACGTAGAAATTTCATACTTTACCTTTCAATACTTCGCGCTGAGCGGAGGGAGCGATAGCGACCGTAGTCGAAGCGCATTGCGGACTTGTCCTTCGACTGCGCCACCGAAAAACACGGCGGCTCCGCTCAGGACGACTCTGTATAACTCAAGATCGCCGCCGAAACGGGACATTGATATTCCAACAGAGTCTGACACTTTACCGGCACATCCGCATTGGGTGCGACATCCATCTTGCGCAGCATCCGCACCACATGGCACATCGGCAGTCCCATCACACCGGCATAACATCCGCTCATGGTCGCGACCGGTTTAAAACGCGGATGCTGGATTGCGTACGCACCAGCTTTATCGAGCGGGTCACCAGTTTGAACGTAGGCATGGATCTCTTCATCCGAGTAGTTGCGCATGGGCACGTCCGTAACGCTGAGTTCCTTCAAGAGGAGTCCATCGCTCAGACGAAGCAGGGCAACCCCGGTGTAGACTTGATGCGTACGTCCGCGCAGACGAGTCAGCATCGCGGAGGCTTCCGCATTATCCTGCGGTTTGCCGAGGATGTCATTTCCATCCACGACGGTTGTATCTGCTGCGAGAATAATTTGATCGGCGGGCGCCGTGATGGCGCGCGCCTTGGTTTCGGCAAGCCTTAAGACGTAATCAGCGGGCGATTCGTTTACGCGCACACTCTCATCCACATCAGCGACGATGACATTGAAGGTCCAATTTCCCAGCGCCAGTAGTTGACGGCGGCGCGGCGAATTGGATGCGAGCACAAGTTGGGGTGTGGATGTCACAGAAAAAGATTCTAACACAAGCCCGCAGGCTCATTATTTCGTGATTTTTAAACACAAAGGGCACGACACTTGCACCTGCATGCAAGTGCAGGTGAGTACACAAAGGTAAAGGCACTTGGGTTTTCCTTTGTGACCGTTGTGTCCTTTGTGTTAAATTTTGCGCTATCCCCGCTGCTCACATAAATAACACAACCGCAGAATTTTCAATTCATCATAATTCACACTCGCGTTCAACTTATCATAAATGGGCTTCAACATATCGGAACCAAACTCATCGAACGCCATAAAAACTTTTTGTTGTTGGTCTGGTGACAACTGCGATAACGAGATCAGATCTTCAGCCGTGCGCAACGGATTACCCGCCATGATGAAACGCGCCAGATGATTCAAGATCGTATCGGCGGTCACGCCATAGCGCTTCATCAACGTCTCAATACTTTCGCCCGCGTTATACGCCTCGCCCACCGCCACGTAGCGCCGTCCAGCATCTTTGTCCTTATCGCGCATCGGCGTTTTATATTTTTCTTCGAGTCCATTATCCTTGCAATATTCTTTGATGATCGCCAGAAAATCCGCGCCGTATCTTTCGTATTTCACCTTGCCCATGCCGCTCATGTTCAGCAAGCCGTCTTTCGTTTGCGGATAATACGCCGCCATCTGCACCAGCGTCTTATCTGAAAAGATCACATACGGCGGGACGCCAGCCGCATCTGCCAGTTCTTTTCTTTTGTTCCGCAGCAGACTGAACAACGACTTGTCGTAATCTTCTTCTTCGGATGACAGTGACTTAACCCGCGCCCCGGGCTTTTCACTCCGCTGCGCCTCATTGATCTGACCCTTGACCTGCTCCCGCGACTTGAGCATTTCCAGCCCCTTTGCCGTTACCGACAACACACGATAAGCTGGTTCCTGTTCCAACAAACCTTTTTCCACCAACTGCCGCGCGATATGCATCCACTGGCTTTTGGTTAATTCCTTGCCAATCCCATGCGTGGACAATTCATGGTGCTTATAGTTCAGGATCTTTTCATTCTCTGAACCAAGCAGAATATCCACAATATGCGCCGCACCGAATCGTTCACCACTGCGTTTGACACAAGAGATGAACTTCTGCGCCGGGATGGTGATATCCGTCAGGTCACTTTCTTCCATGCCGCAGTTGTCACAGGTACCGCAATTTTCCTGCGAATAGGTTTCGCCGAAATAGGACAGCAATGGTTTGCGCCTGCACACACTCCCCTCCGCATAACGTGTCATCGCATCCAGATGTTGATAAGATGCGCTCCGTTCGGGTTCTTCTTTTTGATCAATGAAATATCTGATCTTGCTGGCGTCGCCGTAGCTGTACAGCAACAGACAATGCGCCCGCAGACCGTCACGCCCCGCGCGCCCGATCTCTTGATAGTAACTTTCGATACTCTTCGGCAAATCAAAATGAATGACGAAGCGGACATTCGGTTTGTTAATTCCCATGCCAAAGGCGATCGTCGCGACCATGATCTGCACATCATCCCGGATAAAGGCTTCCTGGTTGCGTCGGCGGTCGGCATCTTCAAGACCCGCGTGATAGGGGCGGGCGGAGAATCCGTAGCGCGTTAATGTCGCGGCGAGTTCATCGACTTGTTTGCGCGAGAAACAGTAGATGATGCCGGATTGGTCCTTGTAGTTTCTAAGGAAACTTAACGTCTGTGCGACCGGGTCGCGCTTGGGTGTGACTTCGATAAACAAATTCTCGCGATCGAACGAAGCTAGAAATTCATTCTTCTGCGTAAAGCCCAATGTCTTTTCTATATCTGCACGGACGCGCGGCGTAGCGGTGGCGGTCAAAGCCATGCACACAGCGGACGGGAATTTCCTGCGCACATCCACGAGTTGACGATACTCGGGGCGGAAGTCGTGTCCCCATTCTGAGATGCAGTGGGCTTCGTCTATCGCAAGCAGATCAAGTTTGAGCGAGGAAAGCAACGCGTATATTCTGGGAGTCAGCAAAGTCTCGGGCGCAACGTAGAGCAGTTTGACTTGTCCGCTTTTGATCGCATCCATATTTTCTTGATATTCTTCGGGTGCAAGCGAACTATTGAGAAAGACCGCAGACACGCCCAACGCGCGGAGCTGCTCCACCTGATCCTTCATCAACGCGATCAACGGCGAGACGACCACGGTCAGCCCGTCGAACAGCAGCGCAGGGACTTGATACGTCAGTGACTTGCCGCCGCCCGTGGGCATGATGACCAGCGTATCACGCCGCGCCTGCACATTCGCAATGATCTCGCGCTGCAACGGCTTGAAGGTGTCATATCCAAATGTGGATTTGAGGATCGATTCAGGTGATGTGGTCATAGGGTTTGGCATGCGGAATTATAACCCGCCGTGTATAATCTAATCATGCAAGCTGACCAACGCTTTCCCTATGTTTGGGACTACGCTATCGACGCAGCGACCTTTCGCGATATCCTTGAAGGACGCCGCGTGATCGGGCGTTTGAACCGGGATTGGGCGGCGCGGCGCTTGATTGAATACGCCTCTTATGAAGAGATCGTGCGCTTGATCGGGTTTAAGCAATTGGTTGAGAATTGGCCGCGCTGGCGCACAAAAATCCGCTCGCAGAGCCGCGTGCGCGGTTTTGATTTTTTAGTTCAGTGGCTTCCCGAGAAACATCCAGAGTTGTTAAATGGTTAATTCATCTTTTTATCTTGGCGCTTTGTATCCTTTTCAAGACCGTATCTTGAAAATCATGAACTCTGTCGATACCAGTTTTTACCTGACCGGCGGCACAGCTTCCTCACGCGGTTATCTTAATCACCGCTTTTCAGACGATCTTGATTTCTTTGTAAACGATGACAGCCGTTTTGGCTTATGGGTGGAGCGGATCATTCAAACTCTTGCACACTCCAATGAATGGACGTGCGAAATCTTGATGAAAGAAGAACGCTTTGCCCGTTTGAATCTTGCTGCAGATGATGTTGCGCTAAAACTTGAATTTGTAAATGATGTGCCTGCGCGCGTTGGAGAAATCCAAAACCATCCTGTTCTCGGGAGAATGGATGCGCCTGAAAATATCCTTGCAAATAAAGTGACCGCCATTATTGACCGCGAAGCGCCCAAGGATTTTGCGGATATTTGGGGGTTTTGCATTCACAAAAACCTTTCGCTACACTCTGCGATTACCGGCGCACAGGGCAAAGCTGTTGGAATTTTCCCCGCCGACCTGGCACGTGTGCTGTGTTCGGTAACTCGTGAAGATTGGGAAGTTATCCGCTGGATCAACGCGCCGCCCGTGGATATGTATCTTTCGCAGTTAAATCAATTGGGAGAAAAGTTGTTATTACCATAAAACATCAACCGTTTTCATCTCTATACGCCACTGCTGAATAGAACCCTTTCAAGAATCTCGAAGGGACTTTCGCCAACAAACGCGGCTCGCTGAATCCTGCACGTGGTGCGAGGGTGCGATACGTCTCGAAGGTCAATGGATAGGGAACCCACATGTTGCCTGAGTCCACGTTGTATTCAACGATGATCAATACACCGTTCGGTTTGAGAAATTCTCGGAC
>JAYUGV010000118.1:0-4850 GCA_043767565.1 Anaerolineales bacterium | reverse complement strand
CGATGTACGTTTCGAGATCAAAGGAGGCTGAGATGGCAGAGTTGTTATTCAAGAGTGAAGTTTACGCGATCATTGGCGCGGCGATGGAGGTGTACAACCAACTGGGTCCGGGTTTTGGTGAGGCAATCTATCAAGAGGCATTGAAAATCGAATCGGATGCTCAAAAGATGCCAAACAACCCTCAAGAGGAAATCTATATTGCTTACAAAGGCACACAATTGAAGCAGTTCTTCAAACCAGATTTTATTTATTACGACAAAATCATCGTTGAAATCAAAGCTATTGATAAATTGACATCCCGTGAAGAAGCGCAACTTCTCAATTACCTAAAAGCGACCGGGCTACCTCTAGGTTTACTTATCAACTTCGGTCGCGATAATGATTTGGAATGGAAACGCATGGCTTTCACAGGACAAAAATCAACCAGAAGTCCAAAGGTCATTATTCCGTCTCGATCACTGGGCATAAACAACCCCAAACCCATTGATCCTGATTAGCGAAGATTGGCGCAGATTAGCGGATGAAACATTTTGATCTTGGCGGCACAGGTCAGCCACTTCATTTTCTGCATGCCAACGGTTATCCGGCCGATTGTTATAAACCGTTGTTTGAATTTTTGAAAACAGAATATCACGTCTTTGGGATGTTGCTCCGTCCGTTGTGGGATGAAGCCAAGATCGACGACATCACAGACTGGCAGCCGTTCAGCGATGACTTGCACGACTTTCTCACTCACATTTCGACTGCGCCTCACAGCGAACGTTCGGCTCCGCTCAATGCGAGCAGAGTAATCGGAGTTGGTCATTCCATCGGAGCTATTGTCACCCTGCGGACGGCACTGCGAGACCCGAATCAATTCCGCGCGTTGGTACTGATCGACCCGGTATTGTTCGTTCCGCGTTTCTTGCTTTCCTGGCATCTCGTCCGCGTGCTAGGATCGGGAGATCGACTCCACCCGCTGATCGCTGGTGCGAAAAAACGCCGCCGCACCTTTGACGATCTGGAAACTGTCTTTCGCGGCTATCGCAATCGCAGCATCTTCCGCTACATGAGCGATGAGCATCTGCGGATCTATATCGAAGGCATCACACGCAAAACAACCGACGGCTATGAACTCGTCTATTCGCCAGAATGGGAAGCACACATCTACCGCACCGGCTTGCATGACTTCGACATCTGGCGCGAATTGCCCAAGCTTGAAGTGCCCACTCTCTTCATCCGCGGCGCTGAGACGGATACGTTTCTCGAAGCGGCGGCGAGGCTTGTGAAACAGAAACAGCCCAAAGTGAGAGTCGAAGCGTTGGATAAATCCACGCATCTGCTGCCGTTGGAACGTCCAAAAGAAGTTTTTGAAATTATGCGATCATTTTTAAAACCTCTGGAGTCAGCCAGCTTGCTGGCGAAATAGAAGGAGTACCATGAGCGAAATCAAATATTCAGCCGCCGAATTGATGATCATCAACGCCGCGCGTTTGTTGCGCGATGGCGACGTGGTCTTCGTCGGCGTTGGTCAACCTAATCTCGCGTGCAATCTTGCCAAGCGGACGCATGCGCCCAACCTGGTGATGATCTACGAAGCGGGCGTGATCGGCGCGGAGCCAGCGCGTCTGCCGCTGTCGATCGGCGACCCGACGCTGGTGAGCGGATCGCTTTCGGTGGTGAGCATGTATGATATTTTTGCGAACTATCTTCAGCGCGGCAACGTGGACGTGGGTTTCATGGGCGGCGCGCAGATCGATAAATACGGCAACATCAATGCGACTGTGATCGGCGGCTACGAACATCCCAAAGTGCGCCTGCCCGGCTCCGGCGGATCGCAGGAGATCGCGGCGTGGGCGAACCGTTGTTACATCATGACCCCGCATCAAAAGCGACGTTTTCCCGAGAAGGTCGAGTTTATGACCTCGGCTGGATTCATCGGCGGCAAAGGCGACCGTGAAAAGGCAGGCTTGCGCGGCGGCGGGATGGTCGGTGTGGTTACGGATATTGGCATGCTCGAACCCGATGAAACCGGCGAGATGATTCTCACAGCGTTACATCCCGGCAAGACAGTAGAAGAAGCAAAAGCAAATACAGGCTGGGATCTTAAAGTCGCTGTGCAAGTGCGGACAACCGAGATCGTCACTGAAAACGAATTACGGATCTTGCGCGAAGAACTCGACCCGACAGGGATTTATTTAAAAGGAGCTGCATAATGTCACAAGAAATCACACCAAAGCCAAAACGAAATTTTCTATCGGTAATTTTTATCTCGGCAGATGAACCGCGTTTGCGCGCTGGCTGGCGTTTGCTCGTTCAAACGATATTACTGGTTATCTTTGGGATCATTGTCTCAATAGCGGGTTCACTCCTCGGCACGGGCGGGTCGACGACAACGATCTTGAATCAAGTCTTGAATCTGATAGCGATCACAGGTTCTGTTTACGTTGCCCGCCGTTGGCTGGATAAAAAATCATTCGAAAGCCTCGGATTGAAATTAACCCAACAAACATGGCTCGATATTCTGGCGGGTATCGGCATCACCTTCGTGCAAATGGGATTTATCTACATCGTCATGCTCGGATTGGGCTGGTTGACCTTTACCGGCTTCGCCTGGAATTTTGACCCCATTGGCATGGTAATTTCCAACGTCCTGATTTTCTTCATCGTTTTTATTTTCGTCGGCTGGAACGAAGAACTGCTCTCGCGTGGTTATCACTTGCAAACCCTCGCCAGCGGTTTCAATTTATTCTGGGGAGTGATTATTTCATCCGCTGTCTTCGGGCTGTTGCATCTCGGCAACCCGAACGCAACCTGGATCAGCGCGGCGGGTATCTTCTTTGCGGGGATCTATCTCGCCTATGGCTATATCCGCACAAAACAACTGTGGCTTTCGATTGGACTTCACATCGGCTGGAATTTTTTCGAAGGCGTGGTGTTCGGGTTCCCAGTCTCAGGCTTGGACATTTACGCGTTGACTCGCATCAAAGTGACAGGTCCCGTAGTTTGGACGGGCGGCGCATTCGGTCCCGAAGCCGGGTTGATTGTGCTTCCGTCCTTGATCGTCGGCGGAATCTTAATCTATCTCTACACCCAAAATCGGGATGGCAACGACGAAACGTCCCGAAGGATTTCTTGAAAAACCTTGTTAAGCAACCCAACCTTCGGGACGATATTTATCAAGATGCCAACTTTTAGCGAACCGCAACTCGTTCATCTTCCACCTGAAGCAGTGACGCGCGCCACTGCCTTTGCTGACGCTGTGACTTCTACAGTCAACTACCGCGACAGCAACCAAACCATCAAACATAAAATCCGTGACGATCACTTTGTCAGCAAGTTGGGGGAGGAAGCGGTGCGCTTTGTCTTCGAGCAGCGCGATTGCATAATCAAAGGACCCGATTACACAATTTATTCGGGCAAACAAAAATCATGGGATGCGGACTTGAAAATCAATGATCTAGAAGTTGCCGTCAAAACTCAACGCCGCTCCGCCGCAAAACGTTATGGACTTTCGTGGACGTTTCAAGATTCACCAGAACGCCGCGACCCAATCCTTGATATGCCGGATGCCTGGGTGTGTTTGGTTGTGTTTGAAGATTTGAAGGAGGGTCATCAATGTGTGGTTTATCCGCTGCGCAAAATCAAACAACTTATTTTCGAAGCTCCGCGCTTGAGTCGGTTGGTTGGGAAGAAACAGGCGGTTTATTTGGAGACACTTCTGAATCACAAAGTATTCCAATAAACAGCCTCGCGGATGAAATGTCCGCGAGGCTGTTTTGTGGTTTTTCTCAATCAAGCGCGTCACACAATGGCTTGAGTGCGGAGCTATCACCGAAGACAAAATAATCGTCGAAGTGATGCTGACCTGCCTCGAACAGGATCGTGCCGTCTGATGCATCGAGAACAGTTCTCCCTGCATCGATCAGCACAGCGCCACCTCCTGGTAGGGAGAATCTGGTTGATCCTGTAATGGCTTCAGTACCAGTGCTCGTATCCCCAGGAACCGCAAGATTGTGAAGGACGGTATCGGCCTGCACGAAGTCCAACGAGACGCCTGTTAATGGGTTCGTAAATGTTCCCACAAAGACCTCACGGAAATGGCGCTGGGTCAGGTTCCCATTTTCGTCATAATAACGTCGACCAGTGACCGTCCGTGTATCACTGATGACAACTGCGAAGCTATTGGGACCACTGCCACAGATTATGTCCGTAGCATCCGGCCCCTCTATTTCCACGAATTCGATAGTACAGAGAGTACCAAAACCTACCGCCTTACATACGGGGTGAAATTGAGGTGGTGGTGGTGGATTGAGCGTCGCTGGGTCGACTGACTGACCCGCGAACACCACGGCTTGCGGCACAAGCGCAAACAGGACAGTCACGGTCAGCACAACAAATAAACTAAAGAAACGACGGGTGGACATTTCGATCTCCTTTGGATTGATTCGGGAACTACGGTTGTCCCGATTTCTAGTCACATTTTTACAGAGTGCCGTCACCTTTTCGTCACCTGCCCAACGAATTTTTTTGAGACGCAAAGGAGACGCAGTCAAGATAAAGTGGTTCGCATGAGCGGTGTATACTTACTTCTTTTACAAGTCCCTCAGCCAATCAATCTGCTTATCGGTACAGGAGAATGTAATGCTTCAAATTCGGTTACTCGGACAATTTGACATTCGATTGGATGGAAAACGCGTCATGATTCCAACGCGGGCGGCTCAATCGCTATTAGCCTATCTCGCGCTGACAGCCGGTACACCTCATCGCCGTGAAAAATTAGCCGGGACATTCTGGCCCGATACCACCGATGAAAATGCGCGCAAGAATCTACGCCAGGAATTATGGCGGATCCGCAAAGCCTTCTCTGC
>JAYUGV010000117.1:0-12184 GCA_043767565.1 Anaerolineales bacterium | reverse complement strand
TTTTTAACGCTCGGATCGCATGCTTCCGATGGTATCCGGTGGCAGACGTAAACTCGTCCAGTATTTTTTGTTTTTCAACTTTGCTTGCTTTCAGGTATCTGGGTCGCACAACTTCCAATAACTCGCTCTTGCTTTTCTGGCTCAGCATGTTGCTCCTCCGATTGGCTTATTCGCCTATCGGAAAGTAACATTTTCCCTGATGCAACGTTACTTCCCAAAGTAACATTTACGGTGATGCAATTCGAAAACCATATCACCCTGCAAGTATGCTATAATATTTTTAATCGCTGGTATATGAAAATTGCCAACGATTACGGGACACAATCCCAAAAGTCTGGGGATGACAGGCTTCGACGGGAGAGGCTGGTTCCGGAATGCGAGCCGAGCGGCGCCGAACTCGTAAAATCCGCGCAAAAAATCAAGTGCTAATAACACTTCCTACGCTGCTATGCCCCTCGCCGCTTAATGCGTTGAGATCATAACAGTTGGTACCTTAGGGCGCCACGTCCGCCGCCCCCGTCCTCCACCCGGTGACGGATCGGGCGAAACAATGGTGAGAGTGCCGCGCATGATTCTGCTAAATGTGCGAAAGACCAGCAGATAGTCACAGAGTTACCTGCCCGCCGAGATCTCTGTGATGAAAAACTTCGGCAGGCTACGCTCGTAGATTTCCGTGGGTCGAGTCTTTCGGACCCGGGTTCAATTCCCGGCATCTCCACAATGCTTGTTCGGTCAGCAGTAAGTGGTCTTTAGACCATCAACTGCTGACCGAACTTGATTAACAAGGTCACGCATGAAAAAACTCCTTCTTTTTGGATTTCTCATCTTCACCTCCGCGTGCCAAACAGCAATTCCTACACTTGCTCCCTCTCTCTTCCCAACTTCAACGCCGCTTCCCTCACCGATACCTGCCACGCTTATCCCTGAACCTTCATTTACACCTGAGCCTTCCCCGACGCCCTTCCCACGCCTCTTCACCGAACAATTTGACTCGTCCCTCACGGGCTGGGTCATCCTCCAAGCCGGGAATGACGCCGTTCCTATTATCAAGACGGAAGGCAGCAGCCTCATCCTCCAAATGGATTTTCCCTACACCTGGCTCTACGCTCTCTATGGCGCACAGGATTACTCAAACATCCGCATCGATGCCCAATTCACCAGCCGTGCTTTAACTCCCGCCGCGGCGGGCTTGATGTGCCGCTACTCTGACAAGGGCGGCTGGTTTGAATACAACATCTCCACCGATGGGACCTACAACGTTCTATATGGTAAATGGCTAAGCTCTGGCATTGCCGATTATCTGCCCATCATGGATGGGACCTCCGACGAGATTCAACCCACAGGCACAACCCAAAAGATCGGCCTCACCTGCTCAGATACAACCCTCTGGTTATACATCAACGACAAGCTCATCCGCAAAGTGGATGTGAGCCGTTATGCACTCACCGCTGGCAAGGTTGGACTCGCTGCCTCTTCCTTCGAAAGTACGCCTATTGTGATCGGCTTCGACTCGGTCACACTCAGCGAACCATAATCCTGCGGTGCGAAACGCGAACGCCTTTCTTTCTTCTATTTTTCACGGTTCAAAATATCCAGCCAGATAACCGACAAAATTTCTATATAGCGTTAACAGTTTTCTTGCATTCAACGGTTAAGATTCGAATATTCAAAAATTCTTTAACCCGTCATTGTGAATTTATAAAAAGAGATCCCATCTCTCACAATGACAAATGCAAGGAGTATTGCTATGGCAAAAATCATTGGTATCGACCTCGGCACGACCAACTCAGTTGTCGCTGTCATGGAAGGCGGCACGCCAACTGTAATCTCGACCGCGGAGGGGGGCAGACTCTGCCCTTCGGTGGTGGCGTTCAATAAAAACGGCGAACGACTCGTCGGTCAAACTGCGAAGCGGCAGGCAGTCGTCAACTCAGAGAACACAATTTACTCCATCAAGCGTTTTATCGGGCGTCACTTTGAAGAGACGGATGTCGAACGCAAAATGGTTTCCTATAACGTTGTAAAGGGACCGACCGATGATGTGCGCGTCAAAGTGCCGATCACGAATCGCGAATATTCTCCGCAAGAGATTAGCGCAATGGTATTGGGCAAGTTAAAGGCGGATGCCGAAGCGTATTTGGGCGAGGCTGTCACACAAGCTGTGATCACTGTCCCGGCGTATTTCAACGATAGCCAGCGCCAAGCCACAAAGGATGCAGGCAAGATCGCGGGTCTCGAAGTGATGCGTATCATCAACGAACCGACCTCTTCTGCGCTTGCGTATGGTCTCGATAAAAAGAAGGATGAAACTATTTTGGTCTTCGACCTTGGCGGCGGCACGTTTGATGTGTCTGTCCTTGAAGTGGGCGAAGGCGTGATCGAAGTCAAATCCACGAATGGTGATACTCACCTCGGCGGCGATGACTGGGATCAAAAGATCGTTAACTGGGCAGCCGACGAATTCAAAAAAGATCAAGGCATCGACATCCGTGCTGACCGCCCTGCCTTACAGCGTTTGCGTGAAGCTGCTGAAAAAGCCAAGATCGAACTCTCCACCGTAATGGAAACTGAGATTAATTTACCCTACATCACAGCCGATGCCAGCGGACCGAAACACATGCAGTTGAAATTGAGCCGCGCAAAATTCGAGCAAATGACCGAAGACCTCGTCCTGCGTTGCCGCAAGCCATTTGAAGCTGCACTCAAGGATGCAAATATGGATGCGAGCAAACTCAACGAAGTTGTCCTCGTTGGCGGTTCATCGCGTATGCCGATGGTTCAAGACCTGGTCCGCAAGTTGACCAATGGCAAGGAACCGAACAAAGGCGTCAACCCGGATGAAGTCGTCGCAATCGGTGCTGCCATCCAGGGCGGCGTGCTCGGTGGTGAAGTCAAGGATATTTTGTTGCTCGATGTGACCCCGCTCTCCTTGGGCGTTGAGACCCTCGGCAGTGTTATGACCAAGATGATCGAACGCAACACAACCATCCCTGTCCGTAAAATGGAAACTTATTCCACCGCCGCAGATAACCAAACGGCTGTTGATATTCATGTCCTACAGGGTGAACGCCCAATGGCTGGTGACAACATGTCACTCGGACGCTTCCGTCTCGATGGCATCCCACCGGCAGCGCGCGGCATCCCGCAAGTGGAAGTGACCTTCGATATTGATGCGAACGGCATCCTGCATGTGACTGCCAAAGATAAAGCCTCCGGCAAGGAGCAGAAGGTTACCATCACTGCCTCCACTAACTTGAACAAGAACGATATTGATCGCATGGTACAAGAGTCGCGTGCCCATGAGGCCGATGATAAGAAACGCCGCGAGTTGATCGATGCCAAGAATACGGCTGATAGCCTCGTTTATCAGACCGAAAAAGCGTTACGCGATCTCGGCGATAAAGTCCCCGCTGCCGAGCGTGGTGAGATCGAAACCAAGATCAATGATCTCAAGTCTGCCGGACAAAGTGATGACCTCGGACGTATTCAGAATGCCTCCGAGACATTGCAACAGGCATTCCACGCCTTGAGCCAGCAACTCTACGCCCAGGGCCAACCCCAACCCGAAGCGCCGGGTGGACCATCCACACCGCCGTCAAATGATGGTGATGTGATTGACGGCGAAGTCAGAGAATAATCGTCTAATAAACTTAATGAAAAACGGACAATCATATGATTGTCCGTTTTTGTTGGTTGGTGGACCTCTGCAAGGGATGATTGAGGATCAGAAAAGTTTCCTTCTCAACCTGTGCCCAAATAGCGTTGCTATGTTTTTCCATACGGGGCTAGCTGCTTGATCTGTTGTATTTCATCCACGGGCAGATCATCGAACCGCTGGAAAACTCCCCTGCCCCTGGGCATAAATCGTGTCAACTCTTCCAGATCGAAATACTTCACTTCGTTGTTAAGTAACATGGTGCCCAAAGCCAGATTGACCTTGCCCTGTTCACTATATATCTCGATCAGGCGGTCATTTGTCGTCAGTGTCACCTGCCAGTTATCCTGATTCTGATCGACCCGTAACACTGCGGCAATGCGAAAACCACGTTTGAATAAAAAGTCGAAGTGGAACCTGACATTTTTTAGTGTTTCATGGAATTTGAGACCTGATTGATTTTCCATCTCTACCTCTGATAATTGGTATGGTTTGCGTGCAGAACCTGAAAAGGGCTTATCTAAATGTCGCTGAACGCCTAAAAAAGTTACTGCCTCTTCACACGAAATATCTGGTTGGAACCAAATCTTACCGCTTCGCGTTTTAGTTTTACAGCGTATTGTGTAACCATGTATAATCTTCCCCATGCAAAACCGTTTTAAACCCATCTGGCTGATCCCTATTTTGATTATTTTGGGCATTGGCATCTTCTTCCTGACGCCTGTGTATAGCCGCGCCATGCCACGGATCGATGGCTGGGTGGCGAGTATCAAATACTTCATCAATCCGCCCGATGAGGCCATCTTTCAACCCGTACAGCAATCAACCGCCCAGGCAACCAGCGGGACAACTCCTACTCAACCAGCCTCGCCTACACCCGCGCAGACTCAAACTCTCAAGCCCGGACCTACACTCACGCCAACGATCACCTCTACGCCTTTGCCTGCTATCGTTAAATTAACCGGGTTCAAATACGTGGACCAAAAAAATCGCTGGAACTATTGCGGTCCCGCCAACTTGACCATGGCTTTGGATTATTGGGGTTGGGACGGCAATCGCGACATCATTGCCAAAGTGATCAAGCCTGGCATCCAAGATCCCAAACTGGACTTTATCCAGCAGGGTCGCTCTGATGTCAACGTCATGCCCTATGAAATGGTGGATTTCGTCAACGAACAGACCGAGTTCCGCGCGCTGAGTCGTCTGGGCGGCGATATTGATCTGGCAAAGAAATTGCTCGCCGCGGGTTTTCCCTTCATCGTAGAAAAAGGTTATTACGAAAAGGATTACTCGGGCAAAGTCGCTTGGCTCGGACATTATCAATTTGTCACAGGTTATGATGACGCCAGCAAAAAATTGATCGTTCAAGATACCTGGAATGACGGTCCCAATTTCGCCATTTCCTATGATGATTTCATGGCTGATCAAGCCTGGCTGGCGTTCGATCATGTCTTCATTGTGGCGTATGTGCCGGAACGCGAAAAAGAACTGATCGATTTGCTTGGTCCATATGCGGACGATAATTGGGCGGCACGCCATGCCTTGAGCGTTGCCGAGGAACATATCAGCACTACTAGCGGAATGAATTTGTTCTTTTCCTGGTTCGCCAAAGGGACGAGTCATGTTGCGCTGTTCGAATATATAGATGCAGCAACTGCCTACGATCAGGCGTTTGCTGTCTACAACGAACTCGGCAAGGATGATAAACAACGTCCCTACCGCATGATGTGGTATCAGACGGGACCTTATAAAGCATACTTCTACGCCGGTCGTTATCAGGATGTTATTAATCTGGCGAACCTCACCTTGACTGATACGATCGCCAAGCCGACACTGGAAGAAAGCATTTACTGGCGCGGGCGTGCTGAATATATGATCGGCGATACCAAAAGCGCAGTTGCTGATTTCCGTGAGACTCTCAGACTACATCCCAAGTGGGGTCCTGCGATCCAGGCATTGCAGGATCTGGGTGTACAACCATAGTTAGTTTAGTAGTTCGATAGTTTGGTAGTTGCGTAACGTGCTTGGTCGGTCTGGGTTCGCGGCAACAGTTTTGCAGTCAATAAGGAGGATAAGATGGCAAAGATTACACGTTTTGAAGATTTGCAAAGCTGGCAAAAGGGTCGTCAACTCGCAAATTTGATTTATGACCTGACTGAACACCCGAAATTTTCCAAAGATTTCCGTTTGTGCAGTCAAGTCCAGGATGCGGCTGGTTCAGCCATGCATAACATCGCTGAAGGATTCGACTCAGGAACAAACCCCGAGTTCATCCGCTTTCTCAAAATGTCGCGGCGTTCTGCCAGCGAAGTACAATCCGAACTCTATCTGGCACTTGACCGCAAATATATTACCCGGGCTGAACTTACCTCAGCCTATAACCTAGCAACCGAAACCAAAAAACTGATCAATGGCATGATTGCATACCTCCGAAAATCAAAACCACCAACCAATAGAACTACCTAAACTACAAAACTATCGAACTATGAAACTATTACACTTCGCTGACGCACACATTGACATGGCAA
Source organism: Anaerolineales bacterium (assembly GCA_043767565.1). Taxonomy (GTDB): domain Bacteria; phylum Chloroflexota; class Anaerolineae; order Anaerolineales; family Villigracilaceae; genus Defluviilinea. Next base: position 6,001 of record JAYUGV010000117.1, on the reverse strand, counting down.
ACTACGGACGCCATGACCCCGAATCGGGACTGCCTTTACGCGTCCTCGATTTTCTCAAGTCGTTGGATACCATCGTCGATGCGGCGATCAACGAGAAAGTGGATATGGTCATCTTTGCGGGGGATGCCTACAAAGACCGCTCGCCCGCGCCGACTTTTCAACGCGAGTGGGGTAAACGCATCATGCGTCTATCGCAAGCGAAAATTCCAACGTTGTTATTGGTGGGCAATCATGATATGTCACCTGCGACCAGACGCGCCCATGCAATTCAAGAGTTCAAAACTTTACAAGTCCCATTTGTGCAGGTGTTGGATGAACCGAGTTTTCTAAAACCTGAAGACTTATGGGGCTTGCCCGTGCAGGTCATTGCCATGCCGTGGATCACACGTTCCGGCTTAATGGCGGCAACTGGGGAGACCAACTCTACCGAAGCGTTTTCTCGCATCGAAGAGAATATGGGAGAGATGATCGAGCGTTGGTTGGATGAAGAAGCGGACTCAGCACTGCCGATCATTCTCACGGCACATGCCTCCATAGAGGGTGCAAAGTTTGGCGGTGAGCGTCTGGTGATGCTGGGGAATGACCTCGTACTTTCCGGCAGTTTGGTAAAGAATAAAAAATTCAATTACGTGGCAATGGGGCACATTCATAAGCCGCAGGATGTGAATGAAGGCTATCAGCCGCCGGTTGTGTATCCTGGCTCCATCGAGCGCGTGGATTTTGGAGAAGCGAATGAAGACCGCTTCTTTGTCATCGCGCACATTGAAAAAGGCGTGGATACAAAGGTTGATTGGATCAAGCTTACAGAGACGCGTCCGTTCATTGAACGACGGGCAGTTTTACAGTCGGGCGAGAACGTGACCGAGTATCTGAAGTCCCAATTACCCGCAGATATGTCCGGTGCTATCGTCAAGCTCGTGGTGGAATATCCAAAAGAGTTGGATACGCTGATCGATGACGCCGCACTGCGAAAACATGCCGAGCAGGCTTTTGAGTTTCATCTGGTGAAAAAACCAAAAACTGAATCCCGTGTGCGTATCCCTGAGGGGCAGGTAGTCAGCAGTATGAGTCCGCTCGATCTGTTGGCGCAGTATTTTGATGCTTCGAAAGCAGAAGATCGAGATGGGTTGCAGAAACTCGCACAGGAGATCATTTCGGAAGATGGAGTGCAGGATTAAACCTGCACTTTTCTTTACAGAATTGGACTTACGCAAAATGCTGGCTTGTCCGTTAATCCCCACGAATTTTCACTGATCCTTTACATATTCGCGGGGATTGGCGTAGATTAGCGGATTCTTCTTTGGGTTTTGCGTAAGTCCTACAGAACTTGTTTGACCGATCTGGGTTCTTATTGTAGACTACACCAATCCCCACCCTGAGAGGTCCTTTCATGCCGCAACAACATTCAAGATACCGCTGGTTCGTCGTTGGCGTTTTTTTCTTCTTCATGCTCCTGCATCAAGTGGATCAGTTATTGATCGGACCGCTCACCCCGCGTATCATGGAAGAGTTCCATATCAATACAAAGCAAATGGGCTGGGTGGACACCTTTGCGTTGGTGGTCGCAACGATCTTCTATCCGGTTTGGGGTTATCTGTATGACCATTATGCGCGTCCAAAGTTGCTGGCACTGGCATCGTTTGTTTGGGGCGCAACCACATGGATGAGTTCCATGGTGCATACATTTCCGCTCTTTCGCATCACACGCGCCTCGACCGGCATCGACAATTCCGCCTACCCGGGTATCTATAGCCTGATCGCCGATTATTTTGGACCCAACCTGCGCGGCAAAATCTATGGCGTATTGCAGTTGACTTCGCCCATTGGATATTTGCTGGGCTTGATCCTGGCGCTCATGGTTGCACCGATGCTCGGCTGGGGCTGGCGTACAGTTTTCATTTTCACTGGCTCACTTGGCATCCTCCTTTCCGTTATCATTTACTTTGGCGTCAAAGAAGTACCGCGTGGTCAGGGCGAACCGGAGCTTGAGGATTCTGCCTATGATGCGGGCGCCTATAAATTCTCGTGGGACAAGATCAAGGATGTCCTCAAACTGCGGACGATGTGGTTCATCTTTCTGCAGGGCTTTGCAGGTGTCTTCCCGTGGAATGTCATCACATATTGGTTCTTTTACTATCTTGAAAAAGAACGCGGCTACGATCAAAGCAGCATCCTGCTCACCATGGCGCCGGTCATTCTCATTCTCGCCAGCGGCTACTTTATCGGCGGCGCGGTGGGCGATTGGCTTTTCAAACGCACACACAAGGGGCGTATTCTCGTATCGGTGGTCGGCGTGTTCATGGGTATTGTGTTCATGTCGCTGGCTCTCAATACCCCGCTCGCGGAACGCAACACATTCTTTGTGTACATGTGTATCACGGCTGTCTTTATCCCGCTTTCCTCCGTCAATGTACTTTCCACCATTTACGATATCACCATTCCTGAAGTGCGCTCCTCTGCGCAAGCCGTGGAGAGTTTCATCGAGAACATCGGCGCCGCCGCAGCTCCTGTCATTGCCGGTGCGATCGCCCTCACGCACACCATGCAATTCTCCATCCTTTGGATCTGTGTGATCGCGTGGGGTTTGTGCTTTATTTTCTATCTTGGCGCCTTCTTCACCATCGATCACGATATCAACAGCCTGCGTGCTCAAATGGCTGAACGCGCAAAATCAATGTAGTTTTGTAGAGCGAGATATGATCTCGCTCTACTTTTTTTCTATGCACACTATACAACTTGACCTCAACCACAAAAAGCAAGTGGATGGTTTCCTCCGCCTGCCCTTCTCCATTTACAAAGATTTCCCTCAATGGGTGCCGCCTCTGCAAATGGATGAACGCCTCCGACTCAACCCGAAGCGGTTCCCGTTTTATAAGCATTCGCACGCCTCGTTCTTTCTCGCTTGCGAAGGGACGCGTCCCATCGGCCGCCTCGCGGTTTTGGATAACCGTCACTACAACGAATACAACCAGGAAGCCGCTGCATTCTTTTATCTCTTTGAATGTGAATACAACCTTGGAGCCGCGCAGGGACTATTCACCGCCGCCTTTGATTGGGCGCGCTCCCGCGGACTCAATAAGATCATCGGTCCCAAAGGATTCACTCCGCTGGACGGGTTCGGTCTCCTCGTAAAAGGTTTTGGACAGCGCCCCGCGTTTGGGTTGCCATACAACCCCGCTTATTACATTGACTTGATCGAAGCGCAGGGATTTGTCAAAGCAGGCGAATCGGTTTCGGGGTATTTGGGAACGCATATCCAATTCCCGCTGCGCATCCAAGGTATCGCTGACAAGATCGCCCAACGCCGTGGACTTCGCATCCTGCGCTGCAAGACCCGCAAAGACCTGCGTGCATTGGTGCCATACCTCAAGGAACTCTACAATAACTCCCTGGTAGGAACCGAAGGGACCGCTCCGCTTACAGATGAGGAAATAGATACGATGGCGAACCAACTCATCTGGCTGGCTGACCCGAAACTGGTCAAGCTAGTGATGAAAGATGATAAGGCGGTTGGATTCTTGCTTGCATACCCTGATATTTCCGCCGCACTCCAAAAAACACGTGGACGCCTCTTCCCCTTCGGCTGGCTGACCCTGCTCCTCGAACTCCATCGCACAGACTGGATCAACATTAACGGCGCGGGCTTGTTCCCCGAATATCGCGGCTCTGGCGGCATAGCGATTCTCTACAGCGAAATGTTCAAATCTGTAAGTGAAAATCCGCGTTACAAACATGCCGAGGTGGTGCAGATCGGTGTCGAGAACGAGAACATGCAGCGCGAAATGGAAAACTTTGGAATTGACTTTTACAAAACGCATAGAACATACAAAAAAGATATATCAAGTTGATTGGCTGACTAATAGAAGTTGAAAAGAGGTAAGAAATGAAAATCTCTACGCATACCCATCCTCGTTATACTGTTTGGCTTAAATACTTTATTTTTGGTTCCGCAATTGTATTTCTACTGAGCCTTATTTATATCGATTTTGCGGAATACCCTCATTCAAGTTCTATTGTCTCTAAGGTTTTGGATATATTCTTTCTCATGCTACTTTATTCACCTGTTATGTTGATTAACGCATATTTTTTTGGTCAGAATATTACCGTTACTGATGAAGGGCTTTTGATTGAATTCCTTTGGAAAGATTTATTTGTCCCTTGGGACAAAATCATAGAAATTAAACCAGCTTATGGTTTTTGGGGGAACTCTCGGAATACAAAAATATACGTAGTATTGACAGATGTTCTTACACCTTTTCATCGTTTCTTTGGTGTGATATATGGACTTTCTATAAAACCTGCTTTTATAGTTTACTGGACAATCAGTGAGTATGAATCTCTTGTTGAAACCATCAAGAAGCATGCAAAGAAGAAATAAATACTGGTGTTTTGTAATGAGAATTTAGGTTCATTTGGCAGTTAAATCGCAGTCTTTTGTAATGGTATAATTTTCGGGCTAATTGCAAAATTTCGCACAAACGTGCTTTGTTGAAGGAGAACGACATGTCAGGTCATTCCAAATGGAAAACGATTAAACGCAAGAAAGGCGTGGCAGATGCCAAGCGCGGCGCAAGCTTTACTCGTCTGGCGCGTGAGATCGTTATATCTGCACGTGAAGGCGGCAGTGATATCGATTCGAATTTTCGCTTGCGGCTAGCGGTGGATAAAGCCCGCGCCGAGAACATGCCCAAGGATAATATCGAGCGCGCCATCAAACGCGGCGCTGGTGAAGATAAAGACGGCACGATTTTTGAAGAGATCACGTTCGAAGGTTACGGTCCGCACGGCTCAGCGCTCATGGTCACCTGCGTCACCGATAATCGCAACCGCACCGTGCCTGATATGCGGCACGCCTTCAGTAAATATGGTGGCAACATGGCTGAGCCCGGCGCAGTCGGCTGGCAGTTTGATCGCAAATCTTATTTTGCGTTTGCTTCCAGTGATTTGTCTTTTGATAAAGCGTTCGAACTTGGCATCGAAGTCGGCGCCGACGATGTAGTGGATGGCGAAGAGACCATCGAAATTTATGCGCCCGTTGAATTGTTCAAGACCGTCGCCGATGCACTGCATAAGGCGAAGGTCCACACAGAGGAAGCTGGCTTGCGTATGGTTCCCAAACAGGAAGTTGAACTGGATGTGGAAGCAACCCTCAAGTTCATGAAGATGGTCGAAGCCATCGAAGAACTCGACGATGTGCAGGATGTCTTCCACAACGTCAAAGTTTCAGACGAAGCTTTAGCCGCACTCGAAACTGCTTAAGGATTAGCCACAGAGTCGCAGAGACGCTGAGAAAATATTTCTCTGAGTCTCTGCGACTCTGTGGCAAACTATTTAATGACTCTCGCTTTAGGAATTGACCCTGGCACTGCCACCACCGGATACGGACTCGTGCGCCTCATGCATGACGGAGAACTGGTCGCGGTTTCCTACGGCGTTATCTCCACTCCCAAAGACGTAACCGCATCCGCGCGGTTGGAGATGCTGTTCGACCAACTGAATGCTCTGATCAAAGAAAACAATCCCGATACTGCCGCGGTTGAAAAATTATTTTTCCAAAGCAACGTCAAAACCGCCCTCGCGGTAGGTCAAGCCCGCGGCGTGATCATGCTTTGTTTGCAAAAAGCGGGCATCGAAACTTTTGAATACACCCCCAATGAAGTCAAACAAGCGGTTGCTGGTTATGGCGGCGCGGATAAACGTCAGGTGCAGGATATGGTGCGTGCCTTACTGCAACTCGACTCCATTCCCAAGCCCGATGATGCCGCCGATGCACTGGCAATCGCGATCACCCATTTGAATACGAAGAGATACGATTAACCATAGAACGTGATTCTGGAGTCAACCAGCTTGCTGGTTGATATCACAGGCGGCAAGCCGCCTGACGCCAGAGTTTAATAAAAACCGGCTCTACCGTTTTTAACGGGAATCTCTTTCTCAACCACAAAGGAGACAAAGGGTCACGAAGGAAAAAGCAAAAAACATCCTTTGTGTACCATTGTGA
>JAYUGV010000116.1:0-4855 GCA_043767565.1 Anaerolineales bacterium | reverse complement strand
CACAGATCGCGCGGAAATTCAAGCACGGTGATTTTGGGTGTAACTGAATCAATGCGGATCAACCGGATCACATCTGCCAGACCGTAAAGATATTTATCGGCGCGAGTGTCGCTGCCGATGGCGAGTATGGTTATTGTGGATGGCAACCCGCATGAACCGAAAGAGTCGGTTGAGTTGCCAGCTGGCAAAACTGCCTGGGTAGCTGAAGCAGGCTGCGGTGTGCGCGAAGCGAGAAGCGGGTTTGTCGTATCCGGATCTGGAGTCCACGTGGGCGGCATCTTGAAGGGTGTCACCGTCTGAATTTGCAGGGCGGGTCCAAGCGGCTGTTGCCATTTCGTCGCATAAACCCAAATGATCATAGCAAAGATGCCGATGGCAGTCACGGTGAGAAAAGCTGCGGCGGCTTTTTGAAAGTTACTCAACGCTGGCTATTCCAACGCATACAAAATGTTCGCTGGCACCGGCGTGAGAAAATACACGGTGACCCACGAACTCCATTGTTGATAATTATCTTCATCGTAACCGAGATCGATCCACGGCTTGCCCACGCAACCGCCGCAGACATCGCCCACACTGGCGTATCCATAACCGGGAACATACAGTTGTTGCCCGCCCATATTGAGATACCAACTGTAGCGCAACGCCACGATGCCCTTCGTCAACCGAATGCCGCTGGATGTGCCATACGAACAACTGCTGGTGCCCGAGCGGCACGGCGAATACGACGTGGCGTACATTTGCACGGCGCGCCAGTATTCGATCTGCACGCCATCCACAGTGGCAGTCTTGATCTCGACCTTCGTGCCATACCCAAGCACGCGTTTCTTCGGCGGTCGCACCACGCTTTCATTTTCGGTCACGCGCGAAATTTCATTGCCGTCTTCATACCGAATGCGGATGCGCTGCACGCTGAGTCCGGTTTCGCCGGGCTCTAGAATTTGATTTTGATCGAGCGGGACATCTGCCGAGGCAACCAACTCGCTTTCAAACGGGATGGGCTTCTGCGTCAACAAAACGGATTCACTGACTCTGACGACTTTGATCTGCCCGTTATCTGGCAGCGCTTCTTTCTCCGAAGGGATGGCTTGATCCAGTCCGAGCAGCGGAATCCCAGCCTCAGCCAAAGCCTCACCAACCGCCCGCGCAGAGGAGTGGGTTTGCAGTATCTTTCCATCTGCGGTGATGGTGAGCGCGCGGGAGGGATAGTAGTAAATGGTAATTGGGGAAGTAGAGATGGGAGAATTGGCTGGCGGGTCAATGTGATCGCCTGCGTGGAGTTGTATTTTCGCTTCCTGCAAAACTTCGCCCACCGTAAACGCGGACGATTGAATCTGTTGCTGTCCCTGCGGAGTGATGAGTGTCGCTGTCACCGCGCGGCGGATTTGAAGAGTAATTGAGTTAGCTGAAATTGATTGGTTGAGTGTGATGGGGAGTCCGTTGGAGAGCACGCGATCTTTTGGGTTCAGCGTTAATCCTGCTTGAGTAAGCAATGCCGAAGGAACGAGTTCATCCGTTTGAAGTGTGATGACTTTGTCTTGGTCGATGATCGTAACAGTAGGAGCGGTGATTGGCTGACAGGCAAAAAGAAAAATGGCGAAGACGAACGCCAGCACGCGATTTGTTTTCATGATGTAATTATAAATCAGGCAAGCAGATGTACCATCCACACATTCGGCTCGACGTAAACACCTTCATCCTTTTCAACATCCACCATCATAGGGTTAAGTGCGCCAGGAATGTAATATGTTCCGCTTTGGGGGAATTTCAACTTCGTCCATTCTTCCCATTTGGTGCGGGTGCCGCTTATGGTCATCGCTTCATGACAGGGTTTGATGATCCTTGCACCCGCCCGCACATGGACTCTCAGCCACGCATCGAAGGGTAAGCCTTCGTCTGTTTTCCACTTGATGTAATCGTCAATGCTGGTAAGTGGATATTGACTCTTCTGGTTTGGTCGCACTGGCGCGACGAGATTCTTGAAGCCTTTGGCTTCTCCGATAGAGCGCATCGCTAAAACCATTCTTGTGCTTAATCCCTGGCCCTGATAATCGGGGTGAATGGCAATCTGAATCGCGGATTGGATGTTGGGCTGAACGCCATTCTGGTGATCGGCGATGGCTTGCAGGAAAACCCAGTCCCAGCCGCCTTCAGGAAGCTCGGAGAGGTCTTTATCCCAATGAAATGGGACGCTGTTACCCATTGCCGCCATGCGGTTTGATTCCGTGTCCAGCATGGCAAATTGATATTCGTTGAAACGGTCGAAAAGTTCATACCAGTTTTGGTTGGCGACAGAATCGTGCAACATAAACTCGGGCCACGATGCCTCTGCGATTCTGTCGGCGCGCGAATCATAATTGTCAAGATCGTTGGGTGTGATGATTTTGAAGCGGGATGCGTTCATAGAAGACTTCCGTGAAGTGACAGTCACCTGCATGTTCTATCTCTTAGTTTGCTCCTTGGCGAAACGAATTAACTCAAGCGACTTATTGTAAAGGTCAAACTCTGCGTTGCTGGTTTGAAAGTTGAGCGCCTGATCGATCACGCGACTCCACTCCCCGCCAAGTTTTTTCTGTGCCCAATGCGCGGCTTCAGGCTTGGAGACGATGGTTCCGTGTTCCAAAGAATATAATGCTCGAAACAGGGTGAGAATGGCAAAGGCATGATATTCAATGCCGTGATTTTTTAACCAAGAGGAGTTTTCGAGCATCGGGAACCACCACTCTTGCAGTACGCCTTTCACTGCCTTACGAATATCGTTCGGGTTGACGGGGTCGATTAAAGTTTTTGGGTCAGGACCCGCCAAGATAATTCCTTGCTCACGGATGACGTGGCGCTGGATAATCCAGTCGCTCCCGCGTTGATCCAGATAAAACTGCCCTTCGTTGACAGTAGGGCAGGGCGCACTGCGCGGGTCGTGGCGGCGAATATCGCGTTTGGGAATGTAGGAGCCTTCCAGTTTCGCTGCCCATTTGAGTCCGCTATTCCAAATGCGGTGATGCATCGTTTCAAGGTCAGCAATAGCCTTATCAGAAAGCGAGCTGGTAGTGACGACCAGAAAATCAATATCACTGGTTTCGGGGTTGAAGTCTCCGCTGGCGAGGGAGCCATACAAATACATGCCAACCAACTGATTGCCTAATACGAGCGTTGTATTTGAAAGCAGTAGATCGAGGAGCTTGTTTATTTCAGGGTATGGTGTCACGCGATTAACTATCAAAGAGAAACCTTTCTGTGTCGTGAGTAGTGTGAGAGCTTTCGGCTCCATGGTTTTGTGTTTCGATTTGCTTGCTGTATTCAAGCGTATAACGGATCAAGCCCAGCGTTCCGTTTATATTATCAAGTTGTGCTTCGAGCCCGGGATTTTGCCGTCCGAGCCAGGCTTGTTGGATCAAGGGCGCCCATTTGCGGTGTAGTGTGTCTTGTCCCCATTCCGCAGCGACCTGTTTCGACACGATAGTACCATACTGGAGCGTATAAAGCATACGGCAAAGCGAAAGTACGATGAACGATTGATAGCCGCGACTTTTTATCTGAGCTGGGTTCTCAAGAATTGGATTGATCCACAACGGTAATACCTCTACGATGGCTTGGCGCATTTCATCTGGTGAGACAGGGTCGATCAATGTTTTTAACTCAGGTCCGGTAATGACAATTCCGCGTTCACGCAGAATGTGACGTTGAATGATCCAGTCAGTGGCGTGTCTCATCATATGGAGCGTCTCGCCGTTGCCTCGATCCATGTGTGGGTGGATGTTGTTCGTTGGGTCAAAGCAGCGGAGAGCTTCTTGCGGGATGTATGAAACCTCCAGTTGAATCGCCCAGGGCGAATCGAGTTTGTTGATCCGTTTGTGCATTTCTTTCAAGGCTGAAAATGTAGCATCTGAAATTTCAGCATTTGTAACGACGAGCACGTCAATGTCGCTGTGTTCGTCGAAGCCGCCATTGGCGAGTGAACCAAAGAGATATATTCCGACGAGATGACCTTGTAGAATTTCTTTTACACCGGTGAATAATTGGTTCAATATTTCATTCACGCCAGAGTAGGGAGTAGGTGGTATAGGTTTCATAGTCTGTTCTTTTACAAACTCGATAACGCTCAATACTTCTGTCAAAGAGATATCTTGTTCTGTATGTTGAGACACAGCAACGGCTTGATCGATAATCTTGTTCCAGTGTTCATCCAGTTTTGCACGTGCCCATTGAATGGCTTTGGGCTTGGAGACGATTGTCCCATATTCAAGAGAGTGTAGAACGCGGCACATCGTGATGACAGCAAAGGCACGATCGCCGCTTTCATGCTCCTCCAGCCACATAGGGTTGTCGAGCATCGGGAACCACCACTCATGCAAAATGCCCATTACCGCGCCACGAATATCAGCAGGACTCACGAAGTCGATCAAAGTCTTTGGGTTTGAACCATCGATGACTATTCCGTATTCACGGACAACATGCCGCTGAATGATCCAATCGCTTCCAAGTTTTTCAGAAATGAAGTTCCCTTCGTTGACTATTGGGCAGGGTACGCCATTTGAGTCGTGGCGACGGATGAGAGCTTGGGGAACATACGCGCCTTCCAGTTTGCCAGCCCGCTTCAGGTTGATTGCCCAAGCGCGATTGTGCATGGCTTCGAGTTCGGCAATGGTTTCTTGCGAAAGCGAATCTGTTGTGACGACCAGAAAGTCAATGTCACTGGTTGCGGGGTTGAAGTCTCCGTAGGCGAGTGAGCCATAAAGATACATGCTGACGAATTGGCTATTTAACCCAAGTTGCCACCGTGCAGAATTTGCGCGAGTTTTAACGCAAGGACGCAAAGTCGCAAAGGGAAAAGCAGTTAAATCTTGGCGTCTTGGCGGCT
>JAYUGV010000115.1:0-4861 GCA_043767565.1 Anaerolineales bacterium | reverse complement strand
AAGAAGAAGTCGAAACCGTTTTGGAAGTAGCCTGGGATCTCAAGCGCAAACGCGCCCTCGGCGAACCGCATCCGTATCTGCGCGACAAAGTGCTGGCGATGTTATTCTTCTTCTCGTCCACCCGCACGCGTGGATCGTTCGAAGCGGGTATGGCGCAGCTTGGCGGTCACGGCGCTTTCATTGATTCAAATACTACGCAAATTTCTCATGGTGATACACCGGTTGAGATCGGCGAGATCTTCGGGCGCTATTTCGACGGGATCGCCATCCGTCACTGTGACTATGGCGACGGCAATGCATATTTGAACGCTGTTGCAAAGAACAGCCGCGCGCCTGTATTGAACATGCAGTGCGATGTTTATCATCCCTTCCAATGTTTGGCTGACCTCATGACCATTATGGAAAAGAAGGGCAAAGACTTGCGCAAGAAGAAGATCGTTGTTTCTTGGGCGTATGCGGCTTCGTATCTCAAGCCGATCTCCGTTCCGCAATCACTGATCCTGCAAATGCCGCGCTTTGGCATGGATGTGACGTTGGCTTATCCACCTGAATTCTCATTGATGCCCGATATCGTCGAGCAGGCAAAAGAACAGGCGAAGATCGCTGGCACGAACTTCGAGATCGTTGACAGCAAAGATGGCATGACCGAAGCCTGCAAAGATGCAGATGTGATCTATGCCAAATCCTGGGGTCCGTTGTTGACCACAACCGATAAAGTCGAGGGCAAGAAATTACAGGATATGTATAAAGACTGGATCATGGATGATGCGAAACTCAAGGTCGCAAAAGAAGGCGCCATTTATATGCACCCGTTGCCTGCTGACCGCGATGTCGAAGTGACCAGCAAAGTGCTGGACGGTCCGCAGTCGGTGGTGTTCGATGAAGCCGAGAACCGCCTGCACGCGCAGAAAGCCGTGATGGCGCTTACCATGTCGTAGAGTCGTTTGCCACAGAGACGCGGAGACACAGAGATTAATTAAACTCTGCGCCTTTGTGTCTCTGCGGCTAAAAAGGAGTTTTAGCAATGCCCAACAAACTTGCTGTAATCGCCATCGGTGGAAATTCACTGATCTCTGATAAAGCACATCAGACGGTTGAAGACCAATATCAAGCCGCCAAGCAGACCACCTATCACATTGCCGATATGATCGAGCAGGGCTGGGATGTGGCGATCGGTCACGGGAACGGTCCGCAGGTTGGATTCATCTTGCGGCGTTCTGAAATTGCCGCGAAAGTGGAAGGGATGCACGAAGTCCCATTGGATGTGTGCGGCGCGGATAGTCAGGGCGCCATCGGGTATGCCCTGCAACAAAATCTGCAAAACGAACTTTATCAACGCGGTATCAAGAAGAAAGTGGTGACTGTCATTACGCAGGTGCTGGTGGATAAGGATGACCCCGCCTTTCAAAAACCATCCAAGCCGATCGGCGGATTCATGGATGCCGACGAAGCCAAACGCCGTCAGCAGGAGCAGAATTGGTCGGTCGTCGAGGATGCAGGCCGCGGGTGGAGAAGAGTCGTTGCGTCGCCTTTGCCCGGAGAGATCGTTGAATTGGAAACTGTCGAAACTTTGCTCGAACGCGGCATCGTCACCATCACAGTGGGCGGCGGGGGCATCCCGGTCGTTGATCCTGGTGATGGAAATTATCGCGGCATTGCGGCGGTCATTGACAAGGACTATGCCTCCAGCCTGTTAGCACAAAAAATAAAAGCCGACCTGTTCGTCATTTCGACCGCGGTTGAAAAAGTCGCCATCAACTTTGGCAAGCCCGAACAGAAATGGCTGGATAAGATGACCGTTGCTGAAGCAAAGGCGTATCTGGCTGAAGGCACCCATTTTGCCAAAGGCTCAATGGCTCCGAAGGTTCAGGCGATCATTTGGTTCCTGGAGAATGGCGGCAAGCAGGCGTTGATCACGAATCCCGAAAATATTGGTCGGGCACTTAAAGGTGAAACTGGCACATGGATCGTGCCTTAAGATAAACTTGTAGGGGCGGAGAGACGCTCCGCCCTTTTGTATTAAGGAGAAAACAATGCCGCTTCAAACATCCACTGTATCGGTGCCGCGCGCAAATGGCAAAGGCGAAATGGAATCATTCCTCGCCAAGCCGGATGGGACGGGACCATTTCCCGGCGTTATTGTCATTCATGAGATATTCGGCTTGAATGACAACATCCGTGAGATCGCAGGTCAATTCGCTGAGCAGGGCTACGCCGCGCTGGCAGTGGACCTGTTCTCGAATCGGAATCGCATGGTGTGTATGATGCAGATCATCCACGGCATGTTGATTCGCCCGTTGAACAATTCCATGCTGGATGATTTGAAATCCAGTGTTGCTTTTCTGCAAAAGCAAGCAAGCGTAGATGCGAACCGCATCGGCACGGTTGGGTTTTGTATGGGCGGCGCGTATGCCTTGCAGCTAGCCATCACCGATAAAGGCATGAAAGCCGCGTCTGTTTTTTATGGCGCGAATCCGAAACCGTTGGATGCTGTAGCCGAAGCCTGCCCGATCATGGGCAGTTACCCTGATAAGGATTTCACCACCAAAGCCGCGCGCGAATTGGAAACCAGTCTGACGAACTATAACGTTCCACACGATATCAAGATCTACGATAACACCCAGCATTCCTTTTACGCCCAGCAACGTACGCCTTTTGAAGTGGATGCTTCGAAAGATGCCTGGCAAAGGATGTTGTCCTTCTTTGAAACGCATTTGAGTTGAGCAGAGAATTATTTCCCGCATGCGAAAATTAAATCCGCCCATCGTTCTCCTCGCCGTCGCCGTACTCGCATACGGACTTTTGATCCCCCAGTTGGGCTTTTATTGGGACGACCAGCCCATCTCGTGGATCCGCTATCAATTGGGCGCCGAGGCGCTGACGCGTTACTTCTCCAATAACCGCCCGGTCTGGGGCTTGCTTTATCAGATCACCACGCACATCTTCCCGCAGGTGCCGATCTACTGGCAGGTCTTCGCCTTGCTTTGGCGCTGGCTCGGCGCTGTGGTGGTCTGGCTGATCGTGCGCGAATTGTGGAAAGACAAACTGGAGTTCGCATTCGGAGTGGCTGCCCTCTTTTTGATCTATCCCGGCTTCAATCAACAGTGGGGGGCATTTCTTTATAGCCACTTCTTTATCGTCATTTTCTTTTTTCTGCTTTCGATCTACCTGATGCTGCGTCATAGGACAATCGCCGCGCTGGTATTCTCCGCGCTCAATCTATGGATGATGGAATATTTCTTTGTGTTGGAAGTTGCGCGCATCGGATTTATCTGGACTGCGTTACGGGACGAATATCCGGATCCAAAAGAACGCCTCAAACCCAGCCTCAAGCTGTGGACACCCTATCTAGCTTTATTTATTCTGGCAGTTTTATCGCGTCTCTTCATCTTCAATAATCAAGTCTATGGCTTTGGCTTGATGTCGCAACTTAAAGCGAATCCGCTTGCGACGATCGTTGCACTGATCCAAAATTTCTTCGTCAGCCTGTGGACTGTCTCTGTGGCAGCGTGGGCGCAGGTCTTCACAAGGCTTGACCCAGCCGTGCATGGAACGCGCACCATCGCGCTCTATATCACGGTGATCACCTTCGCTCTGCTGATCACATTTTATGCAATACGCAGTACGCAACCAAGTCAATCACTCAAACCTCTGCATCCGATCTTCCTCGGCTTATTCATGCTGCCTTTTGCCGGTGCCCCGTTTTGGGCAACGGGGCTGACGATCTCGCTGGCTCATCCGGCGAGTCGCTTCACACTGCCGTTCATGTTGGGTGTGAGTCTGATTCTTGCTGGGCTGATCGAATTCATCCCACGCGCAACAATACGTTCCATTGTGTTAGCAGTCTTGATCGGGCTGGCAGCAGGCAGTCAATTCCTGTGGTCAACCGATTATCTGCGTGACTGGCAAAGCCAAAAGAATCTTTTCTGGCAAATGACCTGGCGCGCACCTGGTCTAAAACCCGGCACGCTCGTACTGATGAATGAAGAACTAGCCTTTAACGCCGATAACTCGATCAGCGCGCCGCTCAATGGGATCTATGCCTCGAGCTATCGGGACAATAAAATTGATTACGTGCTTTTATATCCCACCAACCGTTTGAACTCTTCACTCTCTGCGCTACAGCCGAACATCCCCGTTCATTATGATTACCTCGCTGGCGTGTTCGATGGCAACACCTCCAATGCGCTGGCTTTTTATTATGACCCACCGTCCTGCCTGCGTTTGCTCGATCCCATTTTGGATGCGGACAACCGCTTCATTCGCGACGAGAGCCTGATGCGTGAAGCCTCAGCCTTATCCAACCCTGATCAGATCCTGCGTGATGCGAGAGCGGTGATGCCGAAGATATACGGTTCCGAGCCTGAACATGGTTGGTGTTATTACTTCCAGAAAGCCGACCTTGCGCGCCAGTTTAGTGATTGGGAAGAAGTTGGCAAGTTAGGGAATCAGGCTTTCAAGTTAAATGACTCGCCGAACAATCCAGTGGAACGCTTTGTGTTCATCGAAGGCTATGCCCATGTTGGGAACTGGAAGCGCGCGCTCGAATTATCGAAGGTGTCTTATAAGGTCTCGAAGGATTACGTCGGACCGTTGCTGTGTCAGCTTTGGAAACGCATCGAAACAGAAACAACTGCCAGCGTAGAGAGAAGCGCGGCATTAGCTGAAGTCCGGCAGACGTTTGCATGTCCTGTGCCATAAAAGTATGAAATATCTGCGCCCAGCCATTATTCTTTTCGTCGTCGCTTTTGCCGCTTACGGCTTGCTCATCCCGCGCCTGGGTTTTTACTGGGACGACCTGCCGATCTTATGGATCCGTTATCAACTCGGCACCGAAGCGTTGACGAAATATTTTTCGACC
>JAYUGV010000114.1:0-12255 GCA_043767565.1 Anaerolineales bacterium | reverse complement strand
AGCAATTCCAAATCTGGAACCAACGAACTCAACGCAAAGTCGCCAAGACGCCAAGTTTTGGACTTTTTCTCGCCAAAATCGGCAGGAAGACCGCTTGGCGTAATGAAAATGCTAAATGTTCCAAAAAATCTTTGCGACTCTGCGCCTTGGCGTTAAGATTTTGGCATCGCTGCCCTCAACTTAATTTTAGATTTGGAATTGCTGGCTTCATCATCAAGCCGGAGCCTGCTCGGTGTTTTCCGAAGCCGAATCTTCATCCCATTTCTGCTACAATGGTCAAAGACGCTCTTTGGAAAGTGTCATTTAATTAGCTCTGGAGGTAAACATGGACGAACTCAAATGGGAACATCTCACCGACGTGCAGGGACGCTTCGAGGCCGATATCCTCAAAGCCTACTTTGCGGAATACGGCATCGAGATCGAAACTTTTCAAGAATCGCTCGGGCAAAATATCTACCCCACCACACTTGATATTCTGGGGAACGTGCAGTTGTACGTATCGAAAGAACAAGCCGAAGCCGCGCGGAAACTTTTGGAAGAATATCACAACGCTACAATAGAAGAATAAAGACTCTGGAGGCGGACAGCTTGCTGTCCAATGTCCATCAGCGAGCTGATGGACTCCAGAATTTAATACCAAAGGAAACCAATCATGGATTTTGATCTCACCAACGAACAAAAGCTCTGGCAAAAAACGGTTCACGATTTCGTTGTAAAAGAAGTGCAGCCCAAAGCCCACGAAGTGGACATGACCTACGAATTCAACTGGACCGCGACTCGTAAGATGGGTCCGCTGGGATTGTTGGGATTGAACATCCCTGAAGAATACGGCGGCTCGGGCGTGGATGCGATCAGCGCGGCGATTGCCATTGAAGAGATCGGTTGGGGCTGTGGCAGTACTGCTTTAGCCATCGCCGCACATAACGGACTCGGCACGAGTCCCATTGTTATGTTCGGCAGTGAAGAACTTAAAAATAAATGGCTGCCGCTCGTGGCAAGCGGAAAAAATAAACTCGGGTCACTGGCGCTCACAGAACCCGGAGCAGGCTCCGATTTGCAGGGAGGCGTGATCACGAAAGCCGTCAAAGATGGCAACGAGTGGGTTATCAACGGCGCGAAGATGTGGTGTACAAACGCGTCCATCGCAGAGTACATCATCACACTTGTCCGCACTGATTCGGCAGGCGGGTCGCGCGCGTTGAGTCAAATCCTTGTCCCAACGGACACACCGGGACTCACGATCGGTCCCGCCGAAAAGAAGATGGGACTGCACGGCTCCCCCACCCATGCCGTAACGTATGACAACGTCCGCGTACCGCTTGAGTATTTGATCGGCGAAGAAGGCAAGGGACTGCATCAAACACTATCCACGCTCGATGGCGGACGAATCGGAATCGGCGCGATCTCAGTGGGATTGGCACAAGCTGCATTCGAGTTCGCAGTTAATTACGCGCGGGAACGCAAGGCATTCGGAAAACCGCTTGCTGAACAGCAAGCCATCCAATGGATGCTCGCCGACGCCGCGACCGAGATCGAGATCGCGCGCACCATGCTTTATAAAACCGCCTGGCTCAAAGAACAGGGACGCAACTACAACAAGGAAGCCGCCATGGCAAAGATGTTCGCCACAGAAATGGCGGAACGCGTGTGTCGGAATGCGATCCAGATCCACGGCGGATTCGGGTATTCGAGTGAATACCCCGTTGAAAGAATTTACCGCGATGCAAGACTAATGACCATTGGTGAAGGGACGAGTGAGATACAGAGGCTGGTTATCGCGAGGCATGTGCTGGCAATGGAGTGACAGATCCTGACCCCCTCTAAATAGTTTTCCGTCGAGACTTACGATGGGTTCTCCCCCAAATACGCAATGAAAATTTGGGATAATTATTTCATCTTTAACTTGCGTATTTGGGGGAGATGTCCGTAGGACAGAGGGGGTTGCACGGCATGTGCTGGCGATGGAGTGAAATATAGATATTCATAAACAGAATGTCTCCACATACAATCACAGGCGATTAAGAATGAGCGTAAGTATGCACAATATAAGGTAAGTCAAGACCAGTAAGGCACTAGAGATAATTATTAATCGTAAAAGCTTAGTCTTGGCGTTTGAGCGCAAATCGCTCGCCAACGTAACTTTCCATAGCCGAGTAAAGGCGCTTACAAGTTTCTCCAACTTTGACAAACGTCTTTCGTTTCTACGCCTCGATTCGATTTCTAAAGTGAGTTTTTTTTTATTCATTGTTTATCTCCTGCAAACAGAAAAGCCGTAAGATGGGTTTATATTATGACCATCTTACGGCTTTCGTATGCCGTAGTCTATTTCAAAATCTAAATGCAGAATATCAAATATATCAACGGCTTTGCCGCCATGAAGAATTTAATTTTCTGTTAGGAAGCAGTTCTTTTTGTCGCTGCTTGCCATATTGTTTTATAAGTTCTTTTCGTACACTTGAAAAAAGAGTAGCCAAACTTTGTTGGTTTTTATATCCTGTTTCCTCTGCAATAACTGCAAGAGTCTTTTCAGGATTATAAATATAAAGCGTCAAGCCATTTTGGAGTGCGGGACTTTGAGCAACTTTTTCTATTTGCATGATTTCATTTGGCAATATTTTTTCAGGCTTTTCCGCGCCGCCTTGCAGCCCGTCCTTAGCAGTAGCTACAGAATTTGCGACTTCCAAAGCACCCTTAATAAAATCTCCAAAATACTTGCCACGTTTATATGCCTCTTCCACAGAAGTGAAACCACTAATAGCTAGAACATAAGGAGGAGGATAATTTAGTTTCCAAATTCCAACTTCCTGTACTAGCCGATTGAAATATGCTTTTATGACATTTGCCTGATGATCTTTTTGCTTTGCGGTTATTACAGCCTTTACCTTGTCTCTCTCATCTAAAACTGCTGTGTATTCGTTCACTTCACCTCCTGACAAATTGATTTTCAGGGCGTCACTAACTTTTTTGTCCCACTCTGGCTTTACTTTTTTCCACATAGGAGAATTGTCAACAGAATCAAATTGTATACCGCTTATGTTAATCTCTGAAAAACCATCGCGCAGTTTAGTAATTTCCACCGTACCCAATTCGCCTAAATCTTTCTGCCATATTCGATAGGTGATACTTGTGGGCAGTTTGTCATTGATAATTTCTTTTTCAACAAAGCCTGGAGCATATCCATTAATACACTTATAGCTGATAGAAGCCAAAATGTCCCACTCGACAGGAAATTCAAACGAACCAGAAATATCAAAACCTACAGGCAAAGACCCTTCACTCCCCATTGTATCTTGTCTTTCTTCGTCATTCATGCTTGCGGGTTGCGACGCGCCACTTTCGCTTTGCTCATCTTCCTGTTGATCTATATACTTTATTAGATTTGCGGCATCTTTCACCATACCCGATTGCGGCGCCGATAATGAAGGCGGGTTTTGCTTATTAAAGTCTATGAGTTTCTGTGTAAAAGTCTTTTTTGTCATCTTGCATACTCCAAAACAAAAAGCCGTCACGCTCATAAAGCGGACGGCTGAAAAGAATATGCTATACTTCGTTTGTCTCAGCCGTCCTCTTGGCTAGACCTTCGCCCGCCATGTAATCAGCATCGGCGGGCGGTTCATTTTCTGTATTGTAACACTGCCAACACCGCTCTAGGCCTTGTTCATCTTATTGACGCTCCAACCAAATAATTCGGGATAAAAAATATCAGAGAACTACTTGAAACATTTGGAGGATTCACAACCTAAACAAAGAACCGCCCGCAAATAAGCGGGCGGTTGAATTTTGGAATGCAAGACATCATCTCTTATTCTTAATTGCATCCACTAGAATTATAAATAACAATTCCCTCCGAAAGTATTTTCAGGCAATCAATACCAGTTGTTATATTTCGTGTATAGTCAGCTACTTGTTTGTTTACTTGTAAGTCAGTCATGGGAAGTATTTTAGGGAGGTAGTTTAGGTCATCCCAAATAAGGAATTTACAAAAGCCAGTACCTTTGGCCATGCAATATTCCTTCACCATGCTTTCTAAAAGATTCTTATCGCTAAGTAATTGAGAATCTACTATACAGAATTCATAATTCCCTTGGCTTTGTGGACATTCAAAGTTACAAGTATCACAGGAACCTTGTCCCTCTGCTTCGGTTGCATTATTGGGTTTATATTTTTCCAAGTTAATCCTTATCGGTTCATAACCACCTAAAACAACAAGCGGCTTATAAGTAAGTATAAATCCTTTGGCAGATGAACTAACTTCAAAAGCTACATTACCGCGCACTTTCCCGCCCATCGGCAACGTGCCGCTTTTTAGGCTTGGATCTGGTGAGACAAAAGAAATATTATATTCAAAATCGTTGGGGTCTTTTATAGAAAAGTATAAGGGGTTGTAAGGCATTTCATCGGGCCGGTTTGAGTTTTCAATCAAAACCTCAACAATTAAGAAAATATTGCCTGGGTTCGGATTGAAAAATCCTATCTTATCCATTTTGGTAACATTTAGAACAGTTAAGACAACTCCAGCCGCTTCTCTAGCTTCTCCAATCGCTCCTATATCTGGGGTGAGGCTAGGTTGCGGTGTCCTGGTAGATTCTGGAGTCTTGGTTATAGATGGTGTAAGAGTGTATATTACAACGCTATCCTGGCCCGTAGCAGTTTTCTTGGGAGTTGAAGTTGGACTTGGTCGTGTTGGTTTCGCAGCGAACACTATCCCACAACAAAAAAGCAAAAGCAAAATAACAATTAACGGATAAGGCTGTTTTTTCTTTGTCTGTGTTGGTTGTGCAATGGTTGATGATTGTGGCAATTCGGGTGGCTTTGTTAAATCGCGTCCACAATAACGGCATACGATAGCTTCATCTTGGATTTCTTCGGCGCAGTATGGACATTTTTTCATATGACCTCCAATAAAATCAGTTAAGCGTTATATTATCTATATATAATAGGACACTGAGATAATGAAAAAGATACAAATTTAATATATTAAAATCAACGCAAAGACCTCGGAGTTCTCGTTATTACTTACACCTTCGGACCCGCCTCAATCACTTCCTGCGGTTGTCGTCTATAGCACAAAATCAATATCTATTTCTTCAACCCTAAAAACGAGATGGTAAAACGACGAACGACAGTTCCAATCGCGAAAGCTTCCTTTGCTTCTTCAAGAGTTGGCGGGTTTCCCGGATAGCGCGTATGAACTGCGTGCCCGGATAAATCCACCAGTTGTTCTTTGGAAAATCCCGTCACGATGCCCGCGTCGTTGCACAACATATCCAAAATGAGCAGGTCGTGCGTTTTGGGAAAGGATATATCTTTGAAGACCAACATGGCTTTGAGATATTTCTCAGCGCATTGCTGGCTGTGAAAACAAACGGTCAATAAATAAAAGAGGCTTCCGCCGTTTTAACATTTCCTTCGCGGTTATGAAGTCTTCTTCAGCATAGGCTACCCATTCAAGGACTTCATCATCTTCGCTCATACAACGTTTTTCCCTTTGTTACAATTTCGCGCAAAAAGAAGTTCCCTTTACGCTTAAGTTTCTCTTCGATCTCTTTCGGTGATCTTACAATGATATCCACAGGGAATTGCCGCGGATAAAGCAACATGGACGCGGCTCGATACGCTTCCTTCTCTTTGCCGTTGGTTTCCATAACGATCAGCAAATCCACATCGCTGTCAGGCGTGGGATTTCCATAGGCATATGAACCAAACAAGATGATTTTCTCAGGCTTGAGTTCAGATGCGATACGCTTAATCGCCTGAGGCAGGGTCTTTTTTACGGAAGGGAAACCTGTCGGCTTGACTTTTGTCCGGATCGAGAACGCAGTGGATTTCATTTTTTCACCGTTCACAAAAGTATAGCATACTTGCCTTTACACCTTCGGACCCGCCTCAACTACTTCCTGTGGTGTGCCATCGGTAAACTTGGCAAAGTTTTCTATAAACCGCTGCGCCAGGTCACGATAGCGCTTATCGTATTCCTCGCGGCCGGGCCAGCTCGACCATGGCTCAAGCACGTTCTCGGGCACATCGGGGCAAGTCTTGGGGACTTCGAAACCGAAGACCGGGTCGAGAAAGTATTCGACGTTTGCGAGTTTCCCGGTCAACGCGGCAGTGAGCAAGGCGCGTGTGTGTTTGATGCTGATGCGTTTGCCCACGCCGTATGGTCCGCCCACCCAGCCGGTATTGACCAGCCAGCACTTGACGTTGTACCGGTCAATTTTGTTTTTGAGCAGTTCGGCATATTTGGAGGGATGATGCACCATGAACGGACCACCAAAACAGGCGGAGAATGTGATGGCGGGTTCCTTGCCCAAGCCCGCTTCTGTCCCGGCGAGTTTGGCGGTGTAACCGGAGATGAATTGATACATCGCCTGCGCAGTAGAAAGACGCGCGATCGGCGGCATGACGCCGGACGCATCACACGTCAGAAAAATGATGTTCTTTGGGTGACCGGCTTTTTTCTCAGGGACAGCGTTCGAGATGAATTCTAACGGGTAGGATGCGCGCGTATTCTCTGTGATCGATTCGTCGTTGAGGTCAATTTTTCTCGTAACCGGATCAACTGGAACGTTTTCGAGAATCGTCCCGAACATCTTCGTCGTGGCAAAGATCTGCGGTTCAGCCGCTTCGGAGAGTCCGACAACTTTGGCGTAGCATCCGCCTTCGTAGTTGAAGACGCCGTCATCGCTCCAGCCGTGTTCATCGTCACCGATCAAGCGGCGAGTGGGATCGGCAGACAGGGTGGTCTTGCCCGTGCCGCTCAATCCAAAGAACAACGCCACATCGTGCGTGTCATTCGGATCCACGTTCGCCGAGCAGTGCATCGACATGACGCCCTGCAGGGGCAGCAGATAATTCAACAGCGTGAAAATTGATTTCTTCATCTCGCCCGCATATGCCGTATTACCGATGATGGCGAGTTTGCGTTCGTAGTTCAACACGATGAAGGTTTCGCCGGGCGTGCCATCCACAGCCGGGTTGGACTTGAAGCCCGGGGTGTCGATCACAGTGAATTCAGGCACAAAGCGCTTATATTCATCTTGAGTCTGGGGCGGGATGAACATATTGCGGATGAACATGCTGTGCCACGCATATTCGGTCACAAAACGGATCGGCATCCGATATTTTTCATCCGCGCCTACATATACATCCTGCACAAAGACGTCCTTGCTCTGCATATAGCCCAGCATGCGTGTGTACAGTCCGTCGAATTTATTGCCGTCGAACGGCTTGTTATAGGTTCCCCACCAAATATTATTTTCCGAGTCGGCATGCCTCACGGTAAATTTATCGTTCGCCGAGCGCCCGGTATGTTTACCCGTATGCGCTACGAATGGACCGCCAACCGAGGTCACGCCTTCGCCGCGAAAAACCGCCTCCTCATACAATGCCTCCATCGAAAGGTTCCAGTACGCGAGCCGCAGATTACTCACGCCGTGATTCGAAAGATTGAAATCTGCCTTGCGCGTCTGCGCCGTAGATTCTGCCGGGGTCTTGATGTTCAATAAATTGCTCATGTAGCCTCCAATAGTTTAAGTATATAAAGTATCAAGTAGACACATAAACACATTCAACCTGTCTACTTGTATACCTGTTTACATGTTTACTTGCCCCAATCCCTCACCATCCTTTTATCGCCAATATAGATCTCGTTCGGGCTGGTGGGGTCAAGCGCCCACTTGATGCGCGCAATACCCTCGGTCACTTCATTTGACGACCCTGCAAACGAAATGCGGATGTGCCCCTCCATGCCAAACTCCTTGCCAGGCACAACTACAACTCTCGCTTTTTGCAGAAGGAACTTCGACACTGCCACCGAATCGTTGCTGAATGCGCGGATGTCCGGCAGCGCATAAAACGTACCGAACGGCTCGATCAGACGGATGCCCTTGAACGACTTCAACTCTTGTAATAACACATCGCGGTTGTTTTGGATGTGGAGACGCAGCGCCTCAACCACCGACTGTAAGCCTGTCAGCGCTCCCTCAGCCGCCGCCTGGCTGACAGGACTCACCCCCGAGGTGATCTGCACCGTCACATTCGTCATCACCCGCACCAGCTCCCGCGGCGCGATCACCCATCCGATACGGAAACCGGTCATGCCGTACAACTTCGCCACCCCATTGACCACAATGATATGTGAATTCTCAATATCGTTTTTCGTAAATTGATAGGCCGGCACGGCTTTGTTATGATCGAAGATCAACTTATGATAAATATCGTCGCAGATCATGAAGATGCCTCTGCGTTCGCACATGTCCACGATCTTCTCGATAAGTTCCAGCGGATAGATCGCTCCAGAAGGATTGTTCGGGCTGTTGACAATAATTGCCCGCGTGACCGATGTCACTGCCTGTTCGATCTCTTCAAAGCGCGGCGTAAACGTCCCATCCTCCGGGGTGACAACCACCGGTATACCCATACACATCTTGATCATCTGCTGATACGAAACCCAATACGGCGCCAATACAATGACTTCATCCTGCGGGTTCAAGATCGAATACAGAATATTGAACAGCGACTGCTTCGCCCCATTGGTAATGATCACATTCTCGGGTGCGGCGAGGCGGTCATAGTTCTCCTCGGTATAGCGGATAACCGCTTTCTTCAACGAAGGCAACCCATCTGGCGCAACGTACTTTACTTCCCCGCTGGTTAATTTCGCGGCCGAAGCAAGCACGGCGCCAAGCGGTGTTTTATTCTTCGGCTCGCCGATCCCCAAATTGATCACCGCTTCGCCGCGCTCGCGCAACCGACGGGCTTCCTCGTTCAAAGCAAAAGTTGGCGATTCAACGATCTCGCTTGCCAATTTACTGAGTTTCATAGAAATCTCCAATTAAAAAACAATCTGGTCAGGGCAAGCTCCCTGACCAGATACACTTAACTAACCGCGCAATCAGCGGTGCTGACAACTTGATTGTCAGTCCAGATCATCATGCGGTGATTATACTACGCCGAGAAAACACAAATGTCACTATTCTTTCGAGGAAGTTACTAATTTTTCCTGACATTACTCAGCTCATTACTGACAGGCGATCTTGGCAGGGTCAGGGGCTGTACCAACACTCCACACGCGGTCAAAATCCAGCATATAGAGCCGTGCGATATCGGGATTATCGATAATAATGACATTTTCGTCATTACTTTCTTCGGCGCTGGTTGAAAAGTTCAGCGAACCTGTGATCACATATCGCTCATCAATAATGATGATCTTGTTATGCATGAACTGCTTATTGCCATCATTCCGCACCGGCACACCCGCGCAGAAAAAGGTCCCTATTTCTGTACCTTGCCCACCGGCTTGGGTTTTATCGAACACACCAGCCACATCCACACCACCCTGCTGGGCGCGGTCGATCATTGCTTTTGCAAGGGGATAATCCGTAAAGCTAAAAGCCAGAAAACGAATTTTTTTTGCAGCCGTACTAACCAACGGGATAATGGCAGTCTCTAGTGCATGATCTTCTGAAGTAAAGATGACCTGGATCGACGTGCCATTCAAAACCAGAGATTGCTCCGCTAATTGCGAGGGTGACTTGGGACCAAACTGACCATCCCACATCTCTTGAAATTCGCGCTCATAGATTGCTGCCAGTTCAGGTGCCTGAAACGCGATCGCGTTATTATCCTGAACAAAGATACCATTCTTCGTGATATTCGTTGAACCGGTCCACAGAACAGTCTGATCAAAAATCCAAAACTTATCGTGCATAAGGGCGGTACGGTTATCCGCCCGGACTTCGATGCCCGCTTTCTGTAACATCGCAAATTGACCGTTCCCGGGATCCGTATCAGCGCCCAGTCCATACTCGTCGTCGGTCACCCAACGCACATCTACACCGCGATTATGAGCCGCGATCAAGGCTTCAGCAACCGGGGTCAAGTCGAACTCAAAAGACGCGATATGGATACTGGTTTGCGACACGTTAATGAATTCGATCAACCTTTGCTCAATTGAATTCGAATAGTTCGCAGGCTCATTGATGGTCAGTGGGTCAGTGAAATACACCCGCCACCATTCTTCTGCCGGAGGCGGGAGCGTCGACTGCCCTGCAACAGTTGCTACTGGCGAAGCACCCGGTTGAAAGGGTGTGTTTGTTGCGATGGCAGGAACATTGGAGGCAGGCGTCTCTGTTGTTGAGAATACGCCGCCTGGATTAAATCCAGTCAACGAATAAAAAATACCACAGATGATCAATAAAACTGTGATCAGCAGGGCGATAATCCCGCCCTGCGATTTTGACATCTTCAGTCTGCGCGCCATACACTATCCTTTCAAACCATAACCATCAAATAAATTTTTCAATCCGGTAATCGTCTGTTGCGCGCTAACTTCGGGCACGATCTGTGCCAGCACATCATGCATGGGAGGCAAAACAAGACCTTCTCCGTACAAGATCTTTCCATTCTGTTCAATGCGA
Organism: Anaerolineales bacterium; assembly: GCA_043767565.1. Classification (GTDB taxonomy): domain Bacteria; phylum Chloroflexota; class Anaerolineae; order Anaerolineales; family Villigracilaceae; genus Defluviilinea. Next base: position 1,837 of record JAYUGV010000114.1, on the reverse strand, counting down.
GTCCACCACTCTGAACGGACAGCCTGATCTTTTTCGGCCGCCCAGCTTCCGATTGCACCCAGCATCTTCCGTGAAGCGCGCAAATAAGGCGCAAGAAATTCTTCCGCCGCTTCATCTTCCATCTCGCTTGTTTTCCGAACGAAATATTCCGCGATCGCTTCACCCCATTTGAGCATATCCGCGGCAGCAGCTTCATCAATGCCATCTGCCAGCGACTCGTTGCCGGCCATGCTGCTAAATGTACGCCTGAGTCTTTGTTCGATATCAATCATAAACTGAGTATAGCAGATTTTAGAATCAGGAAGCTCGTGCGCCCTTTTAGGATATGCTCCCGAAATACGCCAGCAAGCTGGCTGACTCCAAATTAAGCGAGCGCTTCAAAATCAGATGGTTTGCCTAGCGAATATCGGGATGAGTCTGCACTAATGCGTTTGATCATGCCGATGAGGACTTCTCCGCTTCCGGTCTCGACGTAAGCCTGTATGCCGCTCCCAGACATCGCCTGCACTGATTCTGTCCACCGTACGCGCGATTGCATCTGGGCTTTGATATCGGCGCGCAGGTCATCCGCAGAATAAATCGCTTTGGCGTGGACATTGCCAACAACAGGAATATCCGCATCTTTGATCGCACACGCATCCACTGCCGCGTTCCAATCTGCTTGAATTGAATCCATTAATGGCGAATGTGCAGCAATGCTCACTGCCAATGGCAGTGCACGCTTTGCGCCAGCAGCTTTTGCACCAGCCATCGCACGTTCCAACGCTGGTTTATGACCAGAGATCACCACCTGCCCAGGACAGTTATCGTTCGCCACTTGCACAAATTCATCAGTAGTTCTTGCCTCGGCACAGACTTTATCCAGTGTGAGAATATCCACACCGAGGATTGCCGCCATGCCGCCGGGATTCAATTCACCAGCGCGCTTCATCAACTCGCCGCGTGCACGGACAAGTTTGAGTCCATCGGTGAAGGGTAAGGCTCCAGAGGCGGTCAGAGCCGATAACTCGCCAAGGGAATGTCCGGCAACAGTAGCAGGCTTGAGCGTGGAAAGATGCGTGTACGTCATCCAAACCGCAACCGAATGAATGTATAAAGCCGGTTGCGTGTTAATCGTTTCATCCAGTTCTTCTTTGGGTCCATCCCACATGAGCTTGGAAAGTGAAAAGCCGAGAATCGAATCGGCTTCGTCAAAGATCTGTTTTGCGGCTGGAAATTGCGTGGCGAGGTCTTTGCCCATGCCAACGGCTTGCGAGCCCTGACCGGGGAAGACGAATGCGGTGGTTTGCGGGTTGAATTTCATGCATGCCTCCAAAATGTAGTAACGACTTAAGTCGTCACTACCGAATTAAAACACAACCGAGCCGTATTCGTCACGGCTCGGTTGTAGTGAGCGAGATCGATCTCGCCTTACGATTCTTGTTTCTTTTCTTTCTTGACTTCGACAACTTCACGGCCTTCGTAAAAACCGCAGTTGGCGCAAACGGTGTGCGGCAGGCGCATGGAACCGCAGTTCGAGCAGGCGGTCAGGTTGCGGGGAACCAAGGCATCATGGGCGCGGCGCATATCACGGCGGCTCTTTGAGTGTTTGCGTTTTGGATGTGGGGGCATTTGTCTTTCTCCTTATTATTACATGCGTAGGGGCGGAGCAATGCTCCGCCCTGATAGGTTTTGCGAATGAAGCGGGCAGATTATAGCGGGTGGACGAGTGAGCGTCAAGTATGAGAATGTGATGACAGCAATTCCAAATCTGGAACCAACGAACTCAACGCAAAGTCGCCCAGACGCCAAGTTTTGGACTTTTTCTCGCCAAAATCGGCAGGAAGACCGCTTGGCG
>JAYUGV010000113.1:0-12416 GCA_043767565.1 Anaerolineales bacterium | reverse complement strand
CCTTTTCACTGGCTAGGTGATTGGAGAAAGATACCATGCCTTCTTTATCTCAAGTTACTCTGTTTTTTACACTCGCAACCTTGCGCTGTAATACTAGACTTCGGAAGTTTTAGAAACTTCCGAAGTCTTTTGGATTGACCAACCGCTCCGCGCATGAGTTGATGCAGGTGGCAAGGGAAATGGTGAAGGGAAAGTAAGTATGAATCAATGGCTTTATTATCTCGTCCCTGCGCGGCTGGGCATGGTCACTGACACAGCAACTCCCGAAGAGATAGAAACGGTCTCACGCCACTTTGCCTATCTTAAAGACCTCACCGAAAAAGGCGTGATAATCCTCATGGGACGTACGGAAAACAACGATGAGTCCACCTTCGGCATCGCCATCTTCGAAGCGGATGATGAATCTGCGGCGCGGCAGATCATGGAGAACGACCCGGCTGTTATGGGTGGAGTGATGAACGCTACGTTGTATCCATATAAGATCGCGTTGATGAGGCGGTAGCAGCGGTCTGGAACTTGCGAAAGACCTTTGGGGGAATTCACAGGCATAAAATAGTCTTATAATCACCTGCATCCTTGGTTCTGGAGGTTTTATGAATCCATCTTTCCGTCAAAGAATCAAATATCGTTTCGACAATCTCATGTCGCGTGGCACGCCTGCGATGGTGGGCATGTTGTTTATCCTTTCGTTGATTGTGGTCTTCATTGCGGGTGCGATCATTTCAGCGGCTGGTTTTGTACAGGATGGCGAAGCTGGACGATTATCTTTCGGTGAAGCTGCGTGGGAAAGCCTGATGCGTACACTCGACTCCGGCACCATGGGCGGCGATACCGGCACGGGCTTTCGTATTGTGATGCTGGTTGTCACGCTGGGCGGCATCTTTGTTGTCAGCGCGTTGATCGGTGTCTTGAGCAACGGTCTCGAAGCTGTGATGGAGAATTTGCGCAAGGGACGCTCACAGGTGCTTGAAAATAATCATAGCCTCATATTGGGCTGGTCGCCGCAGATCTTCACCGTGTTGAACGAGTTGATGACCGCGAACGAGAATCAAAGCAGCGCGCGCATTGTAGTCATGGCAGATAAAGACAAGGTGGAGATGGAGGATGAGATCAAGGAGCGGGTCGAGATCAAAGGCAAGACGCGCATCATCTGCCGCAATGGCAGTCCCATTGACCCAAACGATCTTGAGATCGCCAGTCCGCATCAGGCAAAATCCATTATTGTGTTGCCGCCGGAAAATAGCGACCCCGATACCGATGTCATCAAGACCGTGCTGGCGATTACCAACAATCCCAACCGCCGCGCGGAAAAATACCAGATCATCACGCAGATCCGCCACGCCAAGAACCTGCCGGTGCTCAAACTGGTCGGCGAAAAGGACAACGTCCAAGCCATCCTCACCGGCGACCTGATCGCGCGTATCGTCGCCCAGACTTCGCGGCAATCGGGTCTTTCGGTGGTGTACACCGAGCTGATGGATTTCGGCGGCGATGAAATTTACTTCAAACACGAATCCGCGCTCATGGGCAAAACCTACGGCGACTCTTTGCTGGCATATGAAGACTCGTCCGTGATGGGCATTCGCAAAGCAGATGGCAAAATTCTGCTCAACCCGTCCATGGATGCGCTGATCGAAAAGGATGACCAGATCATTGCCATCTCTGCCGACGACGACACGATTCGACTCGCCAGCCCAAGCCTGATCCAGATTAATGAATCGCTCATCCGCTCGAACAGAGTCCCGCTCAAGCCCCAGCCCGAGAAGTGTCTTATTTTAGGCTGGAACCGCAGCGGCACGACCATTGTGCATGAACTGGATAACTACGTGTCCAAGGGTTCACAAGTAACCATTGTGGCGGATATCTATAACATCGAAAAACAGATCATCGCCCAGGGCGGCAAACTCAAGAACCAAAAACTGGTGGTGCTGGAAGGCGAAACCAGCGACCGCGATCTGCTCGATACTCTCAACGTGCAAGATTATGACCATGTCATCGTGCTGGCATACAACACCCTCGACCCACAGGAAGCAGACGCAAAGACCCTCGTCACATTATTGCACCTGCGCGATATGTCACAAAAAGATGAGACCCCGTTCTCCATCGTCAGCGAAATGCTGGACCTGCGCAATCGCGAACTCGCCGAAGCCACACAGGTGGACGACTTCATCGTCAGTGAACACTTGGTCAGCTTGATGATGTCTCAGCTTTCAGAGAACGCCGAATTGTTCGATGTGTTCACAGACATCTTTGACCCCGAAGGCTCCGAGATCTACCTCAAACCCATCAGCGCTTACGTGGCACTGGGAGAACAAGTTAACTTTTACACGGTGGTCGAGGCGGCGAAAAGGCGCGGGGAAACAGCGATCGGCTACCGGCTTGAGAAAGAAGCGGGGGATGCAGGCAAGTCCTACGGCGTACATACGAATCCCAAAAAGTCCGGTCAGGTTGTATTTACATCCGAAGATAAGGTGATCGTGATCGCCGAAAATTGATCCGTGGTAAAACGTCCCGAAGGTTTCCGTGCAAAAAGCAGTTGAATTTTATAAGCCTTCGGGACGGTGATTGTTTTACGAAGAAACCTTAAGGTCCTTTTATCGTATGTAGGCTTATGACCAAAGGAGGTCAACATGAATTATGTAATTGGTGCTGTTTTGGTTTTAGGTGGAATCGTGGTGTTATTCCTGCTATTAGGTATTCGCTACATTCCCAACACCCGTATCGGTATCGTTGAAAAAAGATTTAGCCTCAGCGGCTCGGTCAAGAGCGGCTTTATCGCGCTGCACGGCGAAGCTGGTTTTGAACCGAGGGTGCTGCGCGGTGGTCTGCATTACTTGATGCCCATTCAATATGTGGTGCGGATGGCGCCGCTGGTGACCATCCCGCAGGGCAAGATCGGTTACATTTTCGCGCGTGACGGACACCTGCTTGAGCCAACACAGGCGCTCGCCTCCAACGAGACCGTGAGCGATTTTCAAGATGTGGAAAGTTTCCTCAAGAACGGCGGGCAGCGCGGACCACAGCGCCGGGTACTGCGTGAAGGTACCTATGCCATCAACCTGATGCAGTTCATCGTGTTGACCGATGAGCGCATTTATTCCCTGCCGCTCAGCCGCGATGAAATGCAGACGATCCAGGGCATGGCTACTGTCATCACAGAACGCGGCGGATTCTTTCCCGTCATCATCAAAGATACCGATGACAAGATCGGTATTGCCACTGTGCATGACGGACCCTCCTTAGGACAAGGCGAGATCATTGCGCCGGTTGTCGGTGATGACCCGAAAAACTCAGAAACGTATCACAACAAATTCCAGGATTCTGATAAGTTCCTGAAAGCGGGTGGCTTACGCGGCCGCCAATTGCAAGTGCTGGTCGAAGGCACGTATTATGTCAACCGTTTGTTCGCCACAGTTGAGATGATCCAGAAGACGGTCATTGAAGTGGGCAATGTGGGTGTGGTGGTTTCCTATACCGGCGAGACCGGCGAAGACCTTTCCGGTGAGGCATACCGGCATGGCGAGTTGGTGGCGCGCGGCAAACGCGGCGTGTGGGAAGAGGCGCTCCTGCCCGGTAAATATGCGTTCAATACGTATGCCGGTAAAGTCGTTTCCGTACCCACCACGAACTTCATCCTCAAATGGATCCGCAACGAGACGGGCGCGCACAAATTCGATGAGAACCTCAGCGAAGTCTCGCTCATCACCAAGGACGCGTTCGAACCGTCCCTGCCGCTCTCGGTGGTCGTGCATATTGATTATAAAAAGGCGCCGCTGGTCATTCAACGTTTCGGTGATATCAAACGCCTGGTTGAACAGACGCTCGACCCGATGGTGGCGGCATACTTTAAGAACGTCGGTCAAACCCGCACCTTGATCCAGTTATTGCAAGAACGCAGCGACATCCAACAAACCTCCAGCAAGGAGATGAAGGAAAAGTTCGAGCATTACAATCTGGAATTGGAAGAAGTGTTGATCGGCACACCCTCCTCACCCGCCAATGATGTTCAAATTGAAACCATCCTGACGCAGTTGCGTTCGCGCCAGATCGCGTTGGAGCAGATCGAGACCTACGACCGCCAGCAAAAAGCCGCGCTCAAAGAACGTGAACTCCGCGAAGCCGAATCGCGCGCCCAGATGCAGACCAGCATGACACAGGCTGAATTGAACATTGAAATTCAATCGAGTCAGGGTAAGGCTGAATATCAACGCTCTATTCAGCAAGCCGCGCAGATCCGCGCGTTGGCAGAAGCGGAAGCCGAAAAGATCGCGCGCATCGGTATCGCGCAGGCTCTCGCCACCGAGGAACAAGTCCGCGCGTATGGCGGACCGCAATTCCAGGTGACGCAAACGGTGCTCAATCGCTTTTCGGAAGCCGTTGAAAACTCGAAGGTCGATGTCGTTCCGCGTGTGGTCGTCGGCGCAAGCAAAGACGGCGGCTCTGGCAACGTCATGGAAGGTTTGCTGACCATGCTGCTCTCCGATCGTTTCGGCGCGCTCTCCAAAGAAGCGCAGGGCACACGCTCGGAGGAAGCCGAACAACTCCGTGCTGATATTCGCAAGAGCATGACCGGCAAGACCGATAAGAAAGAATAAATAAATCTGTCGGGATGCGACAAATTTGTATCTCTCCATTTTTACAAGAAAAATTAGACGAAAAGCGCTCCTGTGAACTCGGGGCGCTTTTCGTCTATAGTATTTATGGTTCAGAAACAGCTGTGAAAGATTTCCCTGGTTACATCTACTAGGGTCCGACGTAAGTCTGCCGTCGTGACTCAAACGCATCAAAGAAGTAGGTGCCGCTCGTACCTGTGGCAGAGATGTAGACCAACCCTAACCGGACACGCTCCATGCGGTAGCTGTCATCGTCAATCCCCGGCAGACTGCTCTGCTGGATCCCATCAATCCAGAAGGTCAGATAACCGTCGTTGGCGTTGACTGCACTAGCCGCCGCCCAATCCACTTCAATCGAATGTGGAGCATCGGTAATGGTTAAATAAGGAGTACTTTGCCAGACCCCACTGTCATTGAGGATTCTCGCACGCATCTGATACACACCTGAATTGTTTTTGAATTCCACGCGCAGGACAGCTGTGTTGGTGGAGTTGGCAAAACCCACCAAAATGTATTGATAATCTCCGCTGGTCATAACCAGCGAGTTGGGATCAAAGTAGAAGCGGGCGCGGTAATGCGGTTCAGCATTCGGAGAATCATCTTGCACATACATCACGGTGGTGTTAGCAATCACATCTTGCAAACCAGCGCTCCCGACCAGAGCCGCTCTCGGACTCACACTTAGGTTACCGCCATTGGTACTGCTGAAAGTCCAGGCTGACAGATTGCCGGACTCAAAACTGTCGGCAAAGATCAAGTCGGAAGCCGAGGGAGTCGGTGAGAGGGTCGGAGTAAATGTCGCGGTTGGCGTATAAGTCGGGGTACTGGATGCAACCGGTATGTTGGATGCAGTTGGGGTGGCTGTATTTGTTGGCAAAGGCATTGAAGTGCTCGTTGGGGTCTTTGTCGGTGAAGGTGAAGGTCCAAGGGTTGGTGTGGTAGTCGCAGTGGGCGTAAAAGTTGCTGTGGGGGATAATGTCCGTGTGGGTGTGTTGGTGGGTGTATTGCTCGGAACAACCGTCGGGACAGGTCCCGCAGCGAGGAAATTGAACGCATCTACATCATTGGCAACCAATCCCCAGGTGCTGCCGTCGAAGTAGAGAGTTGGCAGGAAAGTGCAGGTCGTCACATCGCCAAGAGAAGTCGATCTACATACGAATACATCTTCATCGGCACCCGTGAGTCCAGGCACAGCAAAATCACCCACTGTAGATAAATAGATGTATCCATCCATAGTGAGATCCAACGCATCCACATCCTCATTGCTGCTCTCTCCCAGACCAACATCTGAGCCGTCGAAGTACATTTGCCAGGTCCCGGCAGTGACATCTCCCAATGAGGTCGGGGTGAACTCCAACACATCCTCATCCTTGCCACTTACGCCGGGCACCGACGGACTGCCAGTGGTCGAGAATAATAGACTTCCATCCCAAAACAGAGCGAGCGAATCGATGGACTCACCACTAGTATCAAAGCCGACATCACTACCATCAAAGTACATACTGAATGTGCCGGCAGTCGTGCTTCCCAAAGAGGTTGCATCGAAGCGCAAAACATCCTGTGGTGTGGCAGAGATACCATTAACTGTCACCGCGCTACTAAAGGACATTAGGAGGGAATCAGCATCCAACATGGCGAAGGCGAAGAGATCGGAGCTTCCTACGCCGACATCGGAACCGTCGAAGAACAGGTTCCAGGTCGTGCCATCGAATTTCAGGATATCTTCATCGGCAGAGGAGACCCCACCAATGGTTTGACTACTGGTGAAGGAAAGATAGAGCGGATTGTACGAGTAAGGAGGAGTAGCAGTGAGTGTAAAAGTAGGCGTGAATGTGGGGGTGTTGGTAGAAGTTAATGTCGGTGTAAAGGTTGGAGGGTTGATGTCAAAAACATACTCGACCGCGCCGATATCGCAAACGTTGCCCTGTGGGCGCGTTACTCCGCGTTGATCTGTGGCGGGACATGCACCATCATTCCCAACGTCAATGGCGGGACTACCTGCCAGCAGGGGCATGGTTTGAGTATAGCCACCATTATCTGCCAGAGAACCGAGATTCGGATCCGAACCGATTATGTTGCCATTCACACCGTTCGTGAGTCCGCAGGCGTAAGTATTGTCTTTAATCAGATTGTTGGCAGAGGCTGCATTCAATGTGGAAGAAGCAGCCAGCGCACAATCTCCGCCGACTGAATTAGCGATGATAACATTTTTCAACGTCGGTCTGCCGTAATCATTGTTGTATGTTTGGTAGGTGTACATCCCCCCACCGGAGGTGATCGCTGAGTTGCCACTGAATGTGACATTCGTGACTGTCGTGTTGCTTTCGTAGTTGTACATCCCGCCACCGGAGTTGGTTACCAAGTTTCCGCTGAAAGTGACGTTCGTGACCGTTGGACTCGCCCAGTAGTTGTATATCCCGCCGCCCTGTGCTGCCTTATTGCCACTGAACGTGACATTCATGACTGTCGAGCTGCCGTCGTTGTACATCCCACCACCATTGTAAACTGCCGAGTTGTCGCTGAAAGTGACGTTTGTGACCATCGGGTTGCTTCCGCTTTGGTAATTGTACATTCCGCCACCGGAATTTGCCGAGTTGTCGCTGAAAGTGACGTTTGTGACCGTCGGGCTGCTGGAGAGCTGGTTATACATCCCGCCGCCGTCGTAATATGCCTTGTTACTCCTGAAGGTGACGTTGGTGACCGTCGGGTTGCTATCATAGTAGTTTTCTATCCCACCGCCGTAGTATGCCTCGTTGCTGATGAAGTTGACGTTTGTGACCGTCGGGCTGCTGTTATCGTTGTGCATCCCGCCGCCGTGGTTTGCCTTGTTGCCACTGAAGGTGACATTAGCGACCGTCGGGCTGCTATAGTAGTTGTGCATCCCACCACCGTAGACATCTCCGAAGTTGCCACTGAAGGTGACATTCGTGACCGTCGGGTTGCTGTAGTAGTTGTACATCCCGCCACCGGAGATATCTGTTGAGTTGCCGCTGAAGGTGACATTCGTGACCGTCGGGTTGCTGTAGTAGTTGTACATCCCGCCGCCACGTGGTATTGTCGCATTGGCAAAAGCATAGCCTGCTGTGATGGTGAAGCCATCCAACGTTGTCCCACTTGCGCCGGTGACCACATGGTAGGAATTGCTTCCGACAATATCGGCATACGTTTCGTCGATGAAGTTGCCGTCAGCATTGTTACTGTCGTCGTTATTGTCAATATCACCACTTAGAATGGTAACATTGGTTACGGGGTCGCGTTGATCGCGCGCGGTCTCCGCACTAACGAATCCTCCATAAATTGCTACGCCATTCTTGAGTATAAAAGAGATTGTGCGATCTATGCCTGTGGTTGGCTTGTACGTTCCTGCCGCGACCCAAATTTCATTGCCACTTGACGCGGCGGAAAGAGCAGATTGCAAATCAGTATAAGCATCCGTCCAGGATGTGCCGTTGTTGGCTCCATTGGCATCCCATTTGACGTAAAGTATTACGGTATCTGCTCCCACAGATACTCCAGTAAATATCCCGCCTAACAAAGTCAGGATCAAAGCCATTCGCGCAATCAATGATTTTCGACCTTTGAATACCATAACAGTTTCCCTGGGAGAGCTTGCCTCCCTCAAAATAAATGTGAATTCAAGTCTTTAGTGGAACCTTTACTCGCCTGAAAACACCACATAATTATTATAGTGAGCTCATCTACACAAAACAAGACACTTTTATTACTTTAAGGTTACAACCCTGGCTCCATCTCCAAAGCCTCATGGATTTGCCTCGCATTCTCCGCCGCGCGTGGATGATCGCCGTGCAGGCACAACGTATCCACCCGCACACGTTTATCCCCAAATAAAATTCCATTTTGGATTAACTCAACCGCATGCTTCACCACCTCTTCAGGCGACTCGATGATCGCATGCGGTTCTTTGCGTGAGACCAACGTCCCATCGGGATTGTAGTTCCGATCTGGGAAGCCTTCATTCATAACTTTTAATCCGACTTCAAGCCCCGCTTCGATTAACCCCGAACCTGCCAGCCCAACCAGAATTAATTCTCCGCTGAATCTTTTTACCGCCCGCGCAATGGACACTGCCAACGCCCGATCCTTTGCCGCCTGATTATAGATCGCCCCATGCGGCTTAACGTGGATCAACTCCACGCCTTCGGCTTTCGCGATCGCGGCGAGCGCTCCGATCTGATACAGCATCAACGCTTCCACTTCCTCTGGCGGCAACGACATCTCGCGCCGACCAAAGCCTTCCACATCAAACCAACTCGGGTGCGCGCCGACATTGACTCCATATTTCTTCGCCAATCGGACAGTTTCTTGCATCGTCTTCGCGTCCCCCGCATGGAATCCGCAAGCAATATTCGTAGATGTGATGTACGGCATAATCTCTTCATCATTGCCGATGTTCTCGCCCATGTCACAATTGAGGTCAATGTTCATTTTTATCCTTTCTGGAGTGCCGAAGCTTGCTGCGGCAGATTCGTCGGACAGCACCCACAGGGCAAGTGAGCTGTCCGACTCCAGAGTTAATCTGCTTCCACGATCTTACTCAACCCACTCATCAACGCCCGATACTTCTTCTGCGCCTTTGCCACTGTCGTCTCTCGAAAACGGATCTTACTTCTGCCCGGCACACACTGCGTAAGCAAAGGCAGATCCACGCTGGCAACTGTCCCGATCTTCGGATACCCACCCGTCGTAGGAGAGTCCGCCATCATCACGATTGGCTGTCCATTCGACGGGACTTGGATCGCGCCCATTGTCATCCCTTCGGAGATGAGTTCAGATTTGGTGCGATGCTCGAGCACTGCACCTTCGAGGCGATAGCCCATTCGGTCGGAGGTTGTACTTATTGAATATTCTTGCGACATAAATGTCGCGGTACTTTCATGCGTAAAATATTTTTCTTGCGGACCGATAATTACATCAATGATGGGATTATCGGTATATGTTGGTCGCGCCTCTTCGGGCAATGTCCGTGCGGCGAGTTCGTGGAGGGAGCGTGAAGGTGTCTCTGCTTTCAAGACATCGCCAACTTGCAACTGCCTGCCATCGAGTCCGCCGAAGTGTCCGCGCAGGTTTGTTGAAACAGAATCAAGCACAGGCTGAGACTGAATGCCGCCAGCGATGGCGAGATACGCCCACATACCAGAATCCTGTTTATTGAGTCGAATCGTCCAGCCTGCACGTACATAGTACGAACTCCATAATGGAAAATCCCAGACATAAATGGATACGTCATAACCAGCGCCCGTGATCGAGACTACGCAGTCACGCAAGGCGCGAAACGTGATGTCCCCTAATCCAATTTCGAGCGCGGCGCAATTCGCATCATTACCAGCCAGTGCATTCGCGGCGCGAAATGCAAACGCATCCATCGGTCCCGATGACGGAACGCCAAACTTTCTCCAGCCAATGCGACCAGAGTCTTGAATGGTGACGAGTCCGCTGACGTCAATAATTTCGAGTGCCATGTTTCAAATGAGTTCAGTCGGCAGTTCAACTGCCGACTGAACGGGTATAAATTTCACTTCATCGCCCGGTGCAAATAAAAATGGAGATTTGGATTGGGGGTCAAATAATTTGAGCGGCGTCCAACCGATCAAATTCCAACCGCCCGGCGACTCGATGGAATAGATCCCAGTCTGCGAACCAGCAATGGCGACCATCCCCGCTGGGACACGTGTGCGCGGCGTTTCCAGGCGCGGCATGATCAATGTATCATCTAATTTACCCATGTAAGGATACCCCGGCGTAAAACCCATCATATAAACCGTATAAATTTTCTCGCTGTGAATGCGGATAACATCTTCAACCCGCATATGAAGATGACGCGCAACGGATTCCAGATCAATTCCATACTCTCCGCCATATTGCACCGGCACTTCGATCAATCTCGGTGTGCGGTGTGATGTTTCTTCGACTTGATCGATTATTTCACGCAAATAGTTCTTAATTTGCGAGAACGAAAGAACAAACTGGTCATAATGCACAAGTAATGTTGCATACGCCGGGACAGTTTCAATAATCCCGTTGATGAAAGATGTTTCGATCAGGTTTGCCAGCGCATGGACGCATTGATTAACGGCAGGGTCGATCTCCCCGCCAAGTTGTATGAGTACGGCTGAATCGCCCAGGGCGGTAATCCGCGGCTTGAAATGCATCTTTTGCTTTGGTTTTCTCGTAAGCATAGTGGATGGACGGCGTTTGCTCTCAGATATTCTAATCGAATAAAACCGGGGCGAGCTACGTTAAGATAATGAAAGCAGAAAAGGAAAAACCAACAGTGGCAGTTGTTTTGGCAGTCAGTGAAACGGAATTGGTCGGTGAAGCGCAAAATGGTGACCGAAACGCTTTTAGCGAACTGGTTCGCATCCACGCGCGGGGTGTGTTCAATGTGGTCTACCACATGTGCGGTGACGCGCTGATCGCGGAAGATGCCGCGCAGGAGACCTTCATCCGCGCCTGGCAAAACCTTTCCTCCTACCGCCCGCAGACGCCGCTCCGCAACTGGTTGTACCGCATCGCTTTCAACGCCGGGCTGGATATGCTCCGCAAGGAGAAACGCATTCTGCCCAATGATATTGAAGATATGAATCTGACCGATGGGCAACCCGGGCTTGAAGCACTCATATCGCAAAACGAAAGAACAAGTCTCGTGCAAAAGGCGATTATGTCCCTGCCCGATGCGAGCCGGGCTGTGTTGGTGCTCAGAGAATATGAGGGCATGTCTTATCAAGAGATTTCCTCGACCCTCGATATACCGGTCGGAACTGTGATGTCACGTTTGAGTTATGCACGGAATTTATTGAAAGCAAAGTTGCAACCGCAATTGTCTTTACTGGAGGCTGAACATGTCTAACCACGTCACCGAATGGTTGAATGCGTATCTCGATGGTGAACTGCACGGCAGTCGGCTTCAGCAAGTGCAGGAACATCTCATCGAATGTAAAACCTGTCAGGATGAGTTGGACTCGTTAGGAAACGTATCGGGACTACTGCACGAAGTCCCATTACCAGACTTCCCGTCACCAGAACGCTTCGCGACTCAGGTGAACCTGCTTCTGCCTCAAAAGCGGACTCTCATTCCCAGCCGTCGCATCTTCGAAGTGGGCTGGTGGATGATCCCGGTTGGGATCGTGGCGGCATGGGTCTTTATCACTACAGCCACCCTGCTCGGCGATGTGGTAAGCACGGCAAAGGGTTTTGGGATATTGGATAACACAACTGCTTCGTTCATCTCTGCTCCGTCCGATACAGCAGATGTGACGTCAACACTGGGGCAGTTCGGTATGTTGAGAGGCAACGGTTTGCAATGGGCTAAGATGACTGAGACTTACACCAGAAGTGTATTGCCGCAAATTGTTTTACAGGTTGCAGTCGCGTTGTTGTATCTCACATGGTTTGCGATCTGGTGGGCGCGCCAGACACGTCAGGGGCAGGAACAGCTCCTCGAAGGCTGAGGCAGGCTCACAGTCAGAAAAGAAGCGAGTAGAAGTTATAAAGCGTCCCGAAGGCGTTGTCATCAGATAATATTTCGGAAGAATCCTTCGGGACGGTGGTAGTAAGAACAAGAAAGTATGTCCCGAAAGAAGCCTTCAGGATGATATCAACAAGGAGAATTAGAATGATAGATCCCGTCAAAATTTTAAAACGCTCATGGACCATCCTATGGAGTTATCGCGCTCTTTGGGTATTTGGCTTGATATTGGCAATGGCGGCTGGCAGCGCATCCAGCAATAGCTCGAACAGCAGCTACAACCGCAATCGGAACAACGGCGAGACCCCGCAAGTGAC
>JAYUGV010000112.1:0-12434 GCA_043767565.1 Anaerolineales bacterium | reverse complement strand
ACCGCAGTTATGGTTTGCGAAATTCTGTGCGCTGGCAGGATTGGCTCGGCGGGAATAGTAACAAATCGCCTTTGGTCGAGGTTGCGTCCGAAGACCTGGCGGTGATTCAATACACGGGCGGTACGACTGCGCAATCGAAAGGCGTAATGCTTTCGCATCGCAACCTAGTGGCGAATGCTTTGCAGACCCGCCACTGGCTGCCGGATGCGAATGAAGGCGGCGAAAGATTTTTAAGCGTTGTGCCGATCTTCCATAGTTATGGGTTGACCATGGTGCTGAATGTGCCGGTTGCGATTGGCGCAGCGATGATTTTGAAAGCACAATTTCAAATCCTGGATATTCTCAAGACCATCAAAAAATATAAGCCGACCATCTTCCCCGGCGTACCGAATATGTATATGGCGATCAATAACTTCCGGGGTGTGCGGAAATACGGCATCAGTTCTATCAAAGCTTGCATGAGCGGTTCAGAGCCGCTGCATGTTGAAGTGCAGGAAGCCTTTGAAAAATTAACCAAGGGACGTTTGGTTGAAGGTTATGGATTGACCGAAGCCTCGCCGGTGACGCATGCCAATCCGTTGGGCGATAAAAGAAAAATCGGCACGATCGGTGTGCCGCTGCCATCTACCGAATCAAAGATTGTTGATCTCACGCGTAAGAGCAAAGAAGTGAAGCAGGGACAAATTGGTGAGCTTGCGATTCGCGGTCCGCAGGTGATGCTGGGCTATTGGAAAAATCCAAAAGCTACCAAAGAGGTACTCACTGATGATGGCTGGCTGCTCACCGGCGATATCGCACAAGTCGATGAGCACGGTTATACCCGTATCATCGCGCGCAAAGCTGATATGTGGTACCCGACCAAACTCAAAAAGGAACCTGCCTTCCCGCGCGATGTGGAGGAAGTGATCTATGAGATTCCACAAGTCAAAGAAGTTGCGGTGGCTGCAATTGCAGGGAATCCATTCGCATTCGTGATCGCAGGCAAAGAAGCGCCCACGCCCGCCGCAGTCATCTCGTTTTGCAAACGACGTTTACCCGCGCACCTTGTGCCGCGCTTTGTGATTTTTATGGATGACTTCCCCAGAACGTTTATCGGAAAAGTTTTAAGAAGAGAGTTAGCCCGCAGATATGAAAAACACACTGACAGATAATGTCATACTTCCCACCACTACAAATTTTATTCAGCAGGGGACAGGCATACCAGTCATTTTGATTCACGGACTAGCCGCTTCCCTGCACGATTGGGATGAATTAATTCCCGAGCTGACGCAAAACGGCTATGCCTCATACGCGCTCGATCTGTTGGGGCATGGTGAAAGTCCCAGATTGGATTCACGCGCCTATCAAATGGAGTGGATGTTCGAACATTTCATGGGCTGGATGCGTTCACTGCATTTGACTGAACCGGCAATCATCATTGGACATTCGTTGGGCGGATATGTCGCGCTGGAATATGCGCGCCGCGTCTCTGCCTGGACCCGGGGCTTGATCCTGGTCAATCCATTTTATTCACGCTCACAACTACCCTTCTTTATGCAACGCTCATATAGCCGTCGCAACCTGCGCGGTTTGATTGTAGGCAAAACCCCCGCATGGATGTTTCGTGCCATCGTAGATATCACCAGCCGCGCAATGGGACACAGCGCTGGCGCATTACACTCGCTGCCAGAACAGATCCGCGTACAGACAGCGTTGGATTACACACGGACTGCGCCGGGAGTTTATAACCTCACAACCGTAGCCTCAGATCAGACGGAATATTTGGCTCATATTACTGTTCCTACCCTGGTGGTATGGGGCGACCGTGATCAAACATTGACGCCGGTGTCTTTTCCAAAAATGGTGGATGTGATGCCGCGTGCCGTGGGGAAGTCCATTCATGCGGGACATGTGCCACATCAATCGAACGCGCCAGAGTTCAATGAGATGGTGTTAGAGTTTTTGAGAGGACTTTAATTCTGGAGTCCAGCAGCTTGCTGCTGGGTTTTGGAACAGCTTGCTATCCGCCAACTCCAGAGTTTACTTCGTACGAGTGCGGCAAGGACGTTCATATGCAATCCATTCTGTGACAGGGAAGTAGATATTTGAATTTTATCAGCAGGTATGAATAATAAAAGATGCGATGTATATGACTGATATTCGGGTATTGTTATAACCTCAATAGTAACCACTCAATTGAAATACAAACCGCGCTGATCACTACGATTGCTCTACGCGCTGCTTAAAAAATCAGAAACTTTAAGGTTAATCCCCCGTGTGTCCTCTTGTATTGACTCTGTGTCCATGCTAAAATTCTGTCCACAATAGCCAGATGTACGGGGATGCAATGCTTAAACGCCCACATTTGGCGTATACAGATGTTCTAAAAATGGAGTAGGAATCTTCAATGCGGTGCCCTTATTGCCAGCATCACGACTCAAAAGTGCTCGATACATCTCACGATAACCATGGCGGAATCCGCCGGCGTCGTGAGTGTTTTAACTGTGGACAGCGCTTCAGCACCTACGAACGACCCATTCTGGCAACGCCGCTCATTATCAAACAGGATGGCACGCGTGAAGAATTTGACCGCGAGAAGATGGCGCGCGGCATTCGCATTTCCTGTGCGAAGCGGCCCGTTTCCGCGGCAGATATTGAACGCATCATCGGGCAGGTCGAGTCGCAATTGCAGAAAATGGGCAAGTCTGAAATATCATCCCGTATCGTGGGTGACCTGGTCATGCAAAGCTTGAAAGAGACCGACCAGATCGCCTATATCCGTTATGCGATCGTGTATCTGGGTCTCGATGACTTGGGCGCCATTCGTAACGAAATCAATCATCTACTCGAAAGCTAATTAACTGACGGTGACTCTTCCGCCAAGGGCGGAATGTAGTTGCTGTCTTTTTTGTTTCAAAAATTTCCCCTCGCGCTCCCGAAAACCATCGGGCCGATGTGAGCGGAGCGAGTACATAATAAATTAGGACTTACGTAGAACCCTAAAAACCAGCCGCGAATTTCGCTAATGCACGCGAATTGTTTTTAAGAATTCGTGAAAATCCGCATAATTCGTGGCAAAAGATTTTGAACTGCTTAAGCTCAGTAAATACTGGAAACCTTCCTTTCGTCTCAGGACGAAGATAATCAAACTTTAGAGGAGAGTGTATTATGGCAACCAAAGCAGTAGCACCGGCTACCCAAGTAAAGAACGGATTACTTCCCACGCCGCCCATGCCCAAGGGACTGCCCAAGGCTAACCTGACGGACAACGCCCGCAAGGTGTTGGAGAAGCGCTATGTCCGCAGAGGCGATGATGGCAAGCCCGCTGAGAACGTCGAGGAGATGTTCTGGCGTGTGGCATATCATGTCGCGAAAGTGGAAGAGCAGTGGGAAGCAGATGTGCAGGCGCGCGCGGAAGAGTATTACCATTTACTGTCGAGCAAGAAATTCTTCCCGAATTCTCCAACATTTACCGGCGCCGGGACTCCGCTTGGGCAGTTAGCCGCCTGTTTTGTTTTACCGATCACCGACGATATGGGACGCGATTCCTCTGGCATCTTCCAGACTCTGCGCGACGCGGCGTTGATCCAGCAGACGGGCGGCGGGAATGGTTTCTCGTTCTCACGCTTGCGACCCAAAGGTTCAGTTGTAAAAACATCAGCAGGTCAAGCTACAGGACCGGTTGGTTTCTTGCGTGTGTACGATCACGCATTTGGAGAGGTGGCTCAGGGCGGCACGAGGCGTGGCGCCAATATGGGGGTGTTGCGTGTTGACCATCCAGATGTAGAAGAGTTCATTGAATGTAAGATCAATGAAAATCAAATTACAAACTTTAATATCTCTGTTGGTATCACAGACGCTTTTATGCGTGCAGTAAAGAATGATGAAGATTGGGAATTGCGCTTCCCTGATCCCCATGATGTAAAAGCAAAAAGCTTCAGTGGAACAATGGAACAGGCAGAGGCCGCTGGAATTAAGATCAAGTCTTATAAGAAGATACGCGCACGCGATTTGTTTAATAAGATTGTGAAACAGGCGCATCACAATGGGGAGCCTGGCGTTCTATTTTTAGATGCGGCGAATAGATCTAATCCTGTTCCGCATATGTATCAGTTGGAATCAACAAATCCATGCGGAGAGCAATATTTAGGACCATACGAGAACTGCTGTCTTGGTTCGGTGAATCTCAACGAGCACTGCGGACCGTCCGATGAAGCCGGACGTGGCACCGTGAATTGGGAACTGCTCCGTCAGAGTACGGTGCTGGCGACACGCTTCCTTGATGATGTGGTGGAAGCGAATGCGTATGTGCCTGCTGTTCCGCAATTGACCGAAGCCGCGCATAAAGCCCGCCGCATCGGACTGGGCATCATGGGTCTCGCAGATCTGATGTATCACGTGGGCGTCCGTTATGGCTCGCAGGAAGGTCAGGAGTTTGGCGCGCAGGTGATGGAGTTCGTCCGTTACCACGCGATGAAGACCAGCGTGGAACTTGCCGAAGAGCGCGGACCTTTCCCCGCCATCGAAGGTTCGATCTACGATATGGATAATCTGAAGTGGAGCGCGCCCACAGCGTTGGAAAACTACCAGCATAACTGGAACAGACCGAACGTCGAGTGGGAGGCGATTGTCACAGGTATTAAGAGTCATGGTATTCGTAACGCCGCGCAGACCACTGTCGCGCCGACCGGCACGATTGCCACCGTCGCAGGTTGTGAAGGATATGGCTGTGAACCCGTCTTCGCGCTGGCATATATCCGCCACGTCAATGACAACGGCAAAGACCTCAAGCTCACCTATGCCAGCCCGCGCTTCGATGAAGCCTTGAAGAAATTGGGACTCGGCGAAGAGAAGCGTCAGGAGATCGTAGAGCAGGTGATGAGCGAAGGCACGTGCCAGCACATCAAAGCAATCCCGCAAGCGGTGCGCGATACGTTCGTGGTGTCTGGTGATATCAGCGCCGAGGAACATGTGCTGATGCAGGGCGCGCTGCAGGCGTTCGTGGATAATTCGCTTTCGAAGACCGTCAACTTCGATGAGCATGCGACCGAGGAAGATGTGGCGAAGGTATATATGATGGCGTGGGAACTCGGCTGCAAAGGCATCACTGTGTATGTGACCGGTTCACGCGATAAGGTGGTGTTGGAGACGAAAGCCACAGCGGATAAGAAAGAGGCTTCGGTTACGCCCGCTTCGACTGCGGGACAAACGAGCGCTGTCCCTCCGCTCAGCGCGATGACAACGCCGACCATGTACCACGAGACGAAGAAAGCCCGTCCGCGCGCGTTGACCGGCAGAACCTATAACATTGATACACCCGCAGGCAAGGCGTTCATCACGATCAACGAGAACGGCGGGGAGCATCCCTTTGAGGCGTTCATCAACACCGCCAAGGCTGGATCAGAAACCGCTGCGGTCTCTGAAGCGATCGGACGTCTCGTCTCATACATCCTGCGTTTGGCGTCGCCTGTTTCACCCACCGAGCGGATGCGCGAGATCGTGCGTCAACTCCTTGGCATCGGCGGCGGACGTTCACTCGGTATGGGACCGAACCGCGTGCGCTCGTTACCCGATGGCATCGGACAGGTGCTCGATATGTACCTGCGCGAGAAAGCTGGAGCCATGCCCGTGCTGGAAGAGAAATCGAATGGTAATGGCAACGGCAGCGGACACAAGATCGAAGAAGAGGTTGCCTCGTCCCTGCAAGTGGAACTTGCCGCAGTGCCTTCCGCCATGAAGATCGGTGACTTATGCCCCGAATGCGGTGAAGCCGCTGTGGTGAATGAAGAGGGATGCCGCAAGTGTTACGCTTGTGGGTTTAGTGAGTGCTAGTGTAAGGATAAAGGCTGAATGACACTTGCACCGTACGCAAGTGCAGGTGTGAACGATGAAGCGGACGATGCACATTGCGTCGTCCGCTGCCATGTTATAATATGTCCATAATTGTAGATATATTATGGAGATAAAAATGGTAACCGTTGGAATTCGCGAATTGAAACAGCAAGCCAGTGAATTAGTCCGTATGGTACGTGAGACAGGGAAGGAAGTGCAGGTCACGTATCATGGTCAGGTTGTTGCGTTGCTGATCCCAGTTAAGCGCACAGCCAAAAAAGATGATGCAAAGGCATGGGGTAACCTTGATAACCTTGCCGCGCAGATCGGCGCGCGCTGGCCCAAAGGTGTTTCTGCCGCAGACGCGGTTGCCGAGGCGCGGCGGTAATGTTTATCGTTGTTGATGCTAGTGTATGGGTGGCGCGTTTGGTTCCGCAAGATGTTTTCCATATGCCGGTGAAGGAATGGATGTCTGCCCGCTTTGAGAATGATGATCAATTTCTTGCGCCATCTCTCCTGCTTGCTGAAATCGGGGGCGCGATCAGTCGCCGCACAAAGCCAGCGCTGGGATTGAACGCGATCGAACAACTGCAAAACCTGCCAGGATTGCAACTGGTGGATATGGAACGCTCGCTTTTGCAGGAAGCGGCACAATTAGCGGCTGAACTTGGCTTGCGCGGCGCAGATTCAACTTATGTAGCTCTCGCGGTGCGGCTAAGCCTTCCTTTGATTACTCTGGATATTGACCAAAAAGCAAGAGCCACCAAGCGAGTTAAAGTTTTGGAGATTTCTGTATGAAGATCGGTGACTTATGCCCCGAATGCGGTGAAGCCGCCGTAGTGAGTGAAGAGGGCTGCAGAAAGTGCTACGCTTGTGGGTTTAGTGAGTGCTAACGTAATGATGAAGGCTGAAGGATGAATGATGAAGCGGACGAGAAAACTCGTCCGCTTTTTATTGTGACATTGAGATTTGAACTCTCGATCTCAATGAAGTGAAGTGACAGTCACCTTCAAGGTGACTGTCACTTTTGGTTTTGCCAAGCCATCAACTACTCCGAAAGGCTGTCATTTTTCCAGGTCATCCAAAAATTTCTGCACATCATCGGGCAATTGCAGTGACTTCAAATATTGAAAGAGGAATTTCTTATATTCCTCGGGGTTATCGAACTGATCGTTGATGAACTCGCGGTCTACAAGCGACCCGCTGCGTTCGCCGATCCATTCGAGATAGTTCGAGTACGGCCAATCGGCGGGGTTAGTGACCAGCCCATCCTTGACGGGGTTTCCGTGAATGTAACGACACAAGTGCAGTAGGTACGAACTGGCTTGAACAGGCTTTGCCTTGAAGCGTCCCTCAAAGAGTGTGCCGCTGTGGTCGTACATTTTGTTATAGGCTTTTGAATAACTGTTGAAAACAAATTGCGGCAGGCTGCCCGCCGGCTCGTCTCCATCTTGCCGGGTAAGGAAGTGATAGTGGGTGGGCATGAGGTTATATGAGATCATGCTGAGGTTGTTTAATTGACTATATTCCTTGACCTTCGCAATGACGAAAAGATAATTCTTCGGCTCCCGGAAAATGGATGTTTGATGCGCGCCGCGATTGTAGATGTGATAATACATTCCTTTTTGCCAAGTGAGCAAATCTTTTCGAGCGTATGGCATATTATCCTCCAATGTAGGTGACAGTCATCTCCGAGATGACTGTCACTTGGACTTACTTCTCTCCAAATTCAACGCCAACAGTTTCTCCAAAATCTCCTCATCTGATAAATCACTCTTCCAGCCATACGCCCCAAAAACGGACTCGTCGAGCCGCTTGTGCGCGAGATCAAGCCAGGTGGGACGTGCGTTATATAAGTTCGTGAGCGTGCGCTTCTTATCGGCTTTGGGTTGCTCCTCGTCCTTAGACTTGGAGTCGTCCGAAGTGACAGTCACCTTAAAGGTGACTGTCACTTGTGGTTTTTGTGGGTTCAACCATCTATCCCTCTGTTCAACCAACTCTTTCGCGGCTTGACTGATCGCCTGCACGCGTGGATCGTCTTTTGGTTCTGCGCCCGGAGCCCACGGGAAGGGGAAGGTTCCGAAACATTCAGAAATGTTGTAAGTTAAATCATTTCCAACGCCGTGCCTTGCACCTTTCTTGTCGCTCCACAGTGCATGAATGCGGGAATGCAAGACACCAATGAAGTAATCGTCATCTCTGGCAAAAACAGTAACTTTAGCATCAGGTATTGTTGGATGAGAGAGCCAAACAAAAATTCGATACTTTGACACAATGGGCGTGGCGACAAAACGAGTTAACTTATTTATCGCCTGTCTCATCTCAGGTCTTTGTCTTTCAAACAGCCACCAGTTATCTCTCGTGCTTGCAATTCTCTCTTTATCTCTTTCGGGTTTGATAACTTTGCGAACATATTCAAAAGGTATTTGGTATTTTGCGGCATCTTCAATTGGCGTTTTTACACCAAAGTCAATAATCCACATTCCGCGACGAGTTCCAACAAGGTCGCTGCCGTTAACCCAAGGCTTTACAACATCTGAATTAGGTTTACCGTTCGGGTTACTTTTATCAGAAAGCATTTTTCGAGCAAGTTCAGGCTCAATGTCAAATGCCCCATATTTTTTAGTTCCTGGAAAAGCAATATTCTCATTTTCAACAAGCATGTTCGCTGTTGTAATGTCTGCCATAGCAGATAAATCTGGATTGATGTTCTCTACTGGCTTTTCATCCAAAAACTTTTGTTTTTCATTTCCGCTGTCAAAACAAATAATGGAAACTCTTACAGAAGCGCCATCAAGAATCCAAGGACGATTGCTATAAGCCATAAATATATCGCCTGATTCTTTTATGCGGTCAAGAACGGTACGGCTTAAACCTTTGCGAATTGCTTGAGTAGCGATTAATCCGCATCGTTTCACTTTTCCATCTATAACCGCTTGTCTTGCTTTTTCAAACCAATAACAAACTAAATCGCTTTTTGGTGGGACGCGGTCTTTATAAACTTCTGTTAGGTCAGTAAGATATTTTTCACCAAGCTCTTCGCGTTGTTTGATACTTCCCAAAAACGGCGGGTTGCCGATGATGACATCTACCGAAGCCCATTCCGGCACATAGACTTCCGAAGTCTGGGAGACTTCGGAAGTCTTGTATGCCAAAATAGAATCCATATGCACGATATTCTGCATCGGCTTGAGAATGGGTTCCACAGGCAAGCCGTAACCGTTATCCCTCAGCCATTGGATGTAGCCGATCTGGATGGTCATTTGCGCGAGTTCGTGGGCGTACTCGTTGGTCTCGATGCCATACACCTGTGCGGGCGTCACCGAAATAAAGAAACGTCCCGCGCCGAGTGAGTCTGAGAAGTTGATGACTTCGTTTTGCAAATCGAGCAACAACCGCAACGCCACATACAAAAAGTTGCCGCTGCCACACGCCGGGTCTAACACTTTGATCGCCGCGATCTTATCCGCAAAAGCTCGCAACTTTCCGCCGATTTTCTCTATTGCCGCAGCGCGCTTTTTACCTGTCAACGCCTCTGCATTGACTTTCGACGTTTGACATTCGACCTGCAACTCTGACCATTCCCTCCTCAACGGCATCATCAACACCGGCTCGACCACCAACAGAATATCGCTTTCGTCAGTGTAATGCGCGCCGAGTAATGAACGTTTGCTGGGGTCGAGTCCGCGCTCGAAGAGCGTGCCGAAGATCGAGGGCTTGATCGCCGCCCAATCCAATGAGTCGATGTCGGCGATGATGTCCATATCGGCGCGGTCCAAGGGCAGCACGCGGTCATCGTCGAAGAGTCCGCCGTTGAAATGCAATATTTTATCCCTGCCGAAATATCCGCCCGTGTTCATGGCGCGGAATAATTGCCGTAAGACTTCAGAAAAATCCTTGGAGTTGTGGCGCGTCTGTTCCAGCAATTGCGGGAATAACTTTTCAGGCAGCAGCCCAATATCTTCCGCGAACAAACAGAACAACAAGCGGATCAGAAAATGCGCGATCTCTTGCGGGTCATTGCCGTACTTGCGCAAGTTCTCAGCCAGTTGGGCAAACTTCGCCGCCGCTTCACGCGTCACGCTTTCAATCGTCTCTTGCGGTTTGAGTTGTTCGGGATTGAAGAAAACTGTTTTGAGAATTTTGATGCTCTCAGGCTTAAGCAAGTCATCAAGCGTGAGAGTAATTGTCCGTGTGGGGAGATTCGTGTAATTCGTCCGAATGATGATGTTGTTGATGTCGCTCACGATCAGCAATGGCGGATTTTGAAGCGCGTCGCGATAACGCAGGAGCTGCTCATACGCTTTATCCAGATCGGCATCTTTAGATTTATATTCCCAACCAAAGAACCCGAGCTTTGCCACATCCGCCCAGCCTGAGCCGCCGCTGGTCTTTGCCGCGCCCATTTCAAACGCAAAGCGCGTGCCCGATGGGTCTTGCTGCATCGGCGACTCGTGTCCGATCAATTGGCACAAGTCCAGAAAATGTTCCTGCACCGATTGACGTTCACGCGCCTCGGCACGCTTCCACTTGCTGACGAAGTCTTGCGGGGTGATGGGCATGGCTTATATTATAAGTGACAGTCACCTGTTATAACAGCGAGCAAAAGCGAATTGCGCGGGGTGAACCCCCTCTGCCCTCCGGGCATCTCCCCCAAATCCGACGAGAAATATTTTTTATGCGTATTCCAAATTTAAATCGTCGTATTTGGGGGAGAACCTCACATAAGTCATGACGGTGAGTCGTTAGAGGGGGTAAAAAGCAAGGTGAAAGAAAATTGCTCGGGAATATGAAGTGCTAGTCACCTTTACCCACAGGGCGCTTCGCAGAGGTGACTGGCGCTTTTGGTTATGGCAAGTCCACCAACTTGGCTTGCCTAGAGTTTTCCGAAAGCCACGCCTTTATAATCCCAGCCGCAGGCAGCTACTGCCTCCTGGATCGGTTTTTTGATCTCACTGGTACTGAAGCGGTACTTGTAGACCACGCCCGGCTTCAACTCTTCTGTAAAGGCATATGCTGCGCCGAACTCAACGGACGTCATCTGTCCCTGGAATTTTGTAGCCGAGAGCGAAAGCGACGGCACGCCCGCACGCCATTCCACTGTAAATTCCTCATCCTTGCCGCGCACTTGATGTTTGTCAGCATCGAACTTCATATAGATGCGGAAGACCTTCGTGAGATTTGCTTTCGCAAAGAGTTCTACCCATTTCGCATCCACGATCTTCCATTCGGCGATCAAGTCCACATTTTTAGACGCGCCGTCCATGATCTGGTACGGAGCGGTCTCACGGTTCAGCGCGAGTAAACGTTGCCGGACATCCTCCACAGAAAGCATAGCTGTGTTCTTATCAGATTTCTTGCCAAAGCCAAAAAGTCCCATTTGATTTTTTCCTTTCAATATATGCTGTTAGAAGCTGGCTTCATCATTATAAGACTGATTGATTAGCAGGTTCTCACGATGTACTCGCGTAAGTTGGGGTATGCCAGGTAAATGGGGTAAGGTCAGCGCATAAAAATATCTGCTCGTCGTATTTGGGGGAGGAACCAACCATAAGTCTCGCTGGAGAATCGCCGGAGGGGTGAGAGCCTTGGAAGCGTGATCATATTTCTTAACTTAAACGACTACAATCCCGAACATGTACAAACGTGTTTTACGACTACTCCACGGTGTGTTGCTTATCATCGTGATCGGCACCAGCCTCAGCATCGTGTATTACATCCGCAAGGCAGCGAGTGTAGTGCTCACACCAATACCCACTCCTACACTGGTTTCCAGCCTCTTGAACACAGAAGAAAAAATAGTGGATACAGGCTGGTCTGCTTTACAACCCGGGCTCGAAGAGCGTGTGATCGACATCTACGTTGGGCAGAATCAACAAGCGGAGTCGATCCATATCTGGCGCCTCGCTCAAAAATATTTCCGGATGGATGTCGCCTTTGACGAAAAACCCAAGTCTCTGGAAACCTGGCAAAAAGAGACGAATGCCGCCCTTGTCATGAACGGCGGTTACTTTAGTATCGAAAACGAGAAATATTTTCCAGATGGTCTCACCATCCTCCATGGCGAAGCCCGGGGACAAACTTTTGATGGGTTCGGAGGGATGCTGGCGATCAAGCCAGACCACGCAGAATTAAGGTGGCTTGTGGAGCAGCCCTACAATTCCAATGAACGGCTGCAGGCGGCGCTGCAGTCCTTTCCCATGCTGGTCAAACCGGGCGGTGAACTCGGCTTCGGCACAGAGCGGGAAAATTATGCAAAAGCCAGACGGACTGTGATCGCGCAGGATCAGGACGGTCGCATCCTTTTTATTGTTGCCCCGCTCGGATATTTTACATTGCATCAATTAAGCGTCTATCTGACCGAATCCGATCTATGCCTGGATATTGCCGTCAATCTGGATGGCGGCGGGTCCACAGGGATATTGGTGACGAGCCCGCGCGAAATCATCCCTTCCAGGGTGTTGCTGCCATTCGTAATCCTTGTCTATGCCCGATAAATAAGCAGACTGCCAGTATTGAACAGAGGCAGGGCTTTCTTAAAGTCGAATAAGAGTGGCAAAAGCGTGCTCGGGATGGGCGTTGAAATATCTTCTGGCAGAGGGGAGATAGCGATATTTCATTTT
>JAYUGV010000111.1:0-4933 GCA_043767565.1 Anaerolineales bacterium | reverse complement strand
CGTACACTTTACCGCGTAAAGCATGACCTTTTGGACGACTATTTGCGTCAACAACTCAAGTCTCCTGCCCTCCAGATGCGTATTGCGTAAGTCCTATTTAACTATAAGGCACGCTTCTACCGTTATAATCAGCCCCTTATGAATAAAACTTTATACGGGCTATTATGCGGGCTGGGCGCAGCCTCGATCTGGGGTGGAATGTATGTAGTCAGCAAAGCAGTGCTTGAGATCATCCCGCCTTTTACACTGGTAGCGATCCGCCTCATTCTTGGCATGTTCACATTAGCGCTAGTGTTGGCACTACGCGGAGGAATGAGAGTCACACGCAGTCAATTCTGGCAAGTCTTTGGTGTGGGCTTTGTGGGTTACGGCGTATCGCTCAGTCTGCAATTCCTGGGAACCAAACTTTCCACCGCCGCCAACGGCTCACTCGTGACATCCGCTACGCCCGCCTTCGTCCTGCTCTTTGCGTGGATACTGCTCAGCGAAAAGATCACACTCCGAAAATTTATGGCGCTGCTGCTTGCGACATTGGGAGTCATTGCCGTCATCGATCCCCACGCTGCGCAAATTGATCCTGAACTATTTCTGGGTAATATGTTCCTGCTCGGGGCCGCAGTGACGTGGGCTTTGTATTCGGTGCTTGTCCGCAAGGTTACGCAAAACATGGACGTGTTGTTCTTCAGCTTGATCGCATTTGTGGGCGGGCTGCCGGTAGTCGTCCCTGCGGGGGCCTGGGAGTTGAACACGGTTGGGGTCGGAGCGATCAGCCTCGGGGTCGTAGGCGGCGTGCTATTTCTTGGCGTCATATCCACTGCGTTGGCGATGGTCCTGTGGAACAATGCTTTCGCAATCCTGGATGCGGGGTCAGCGTCGCTGACGTTTTTTGCGCAACCCATCGTCGGCACATTGCTCGGCTGGTACTTTCTCGGAGAAAAAATTACGCCACTCTTTTTATTGGGCGGCGTGTTGATCGGGATCGGGATTTTGATTTCAGCGCGGGAGAATTGATTTTCTTTCTTCACCACAAAGTGCACTAAGTTTTTTTGGATCTCCTTTGTGTACTGCGTGCCCTTTGTGTTAAAGTTTTCTCTGGTTAAAAATTAATTCTCGCCGACAGTATGAAGCAAAGCCATGTTCGGCGGGCGGATCGCGCCAACCGGGAAGCCGCATACCAAAACCACCTGGTCACCCATTTGAACGACATCCGAGCGCATCAGGGCTGAGTCGACATGGTCGATCATTTCTTCGAGCGAGTTGGAGAACGGCACCAACTGCGGGCTTACACCCCATAAAAACGCCAGCCGTCGGAAGGTTTCTTCGCTCGGGGTAAAAGCCATGATCGGCACCCGCGGTCTGATCTTGGACATCAGCCAGGCAGTCTGTCCCTGTGTAGTGAAGCATGCGACCACGGTCACATTTCCATCGTCTGCCAAAACCCGCGCGGCACGCGCCATGGAGGCGGCGTCGCTCTGATCAAAACCCTGCACCGCCTGCTCAACCCCCCATTCCAGAAAATGCGATTCAGCTTCACGCACGATACGGTCCATCATGCGGACGGCTTCAACGGGATATTTTCCTGCAGCGGATTCTGCGGATAACATGACCGCGTCCGTTCCATCGAAGATGGCGTTCGCAACATCTGAAGCCTCAGCCCGCGTGGGCAGCGGATTCGTGATCATGGATTCAAGCATTTGCGTGGCGGTGATAACGAGCTTGGCGCGGGCGTTGGCTTTACGAATAATATGCTTTTGTAAAGCTGGCACACGCTCAGGAGGCAGTTCCACACCCAGGTCGCCGCGCGCCACCATCACGCCATCTACAATTTCAAGAATGGCATCGAGGTTATCGAGCGCTTCAGGTTTTTCAAGCTTGGCGATCAGCAAAGGCAGGCGCTTGCCATTCGAGAATCTTTCCATGGCATAGCGCACCTTCTTCACATCATCCGCGCTACGGACGAAGGAAATTGCGACCGCGTCCACACCTTGTGAAATGCCAAACGCCAGGTCGGCTTCATCTTTCTCGGTAAAGCCTGCGATCCGCAGACGGACGCCGGGCAGGTTGATACCCTTGTGCGATGTCAGCGGTCCACCGACGATGACCTTTGCAGTAAGCGCGTTGCGGTCTTTGACCGAAACAACTTCCAGCGTGAGGCGCCCATCATCGAGCAGGAGCCTGTCAGAGGTCCGCACTGAATCGAAGAGCTGGCGAAAATCCACAGGGATGTGGGTATCGCCATCATCAGGCGGAGTAGTCCCGGTCACATATAAGACAACCTGCTCCCCCTCCGAAAGCTGGAGCGGTGCTGGTAACGCGCCAACTCGGATCTTGGGACCCTGCAAGTCCTGCAAGATGCCCACAGAGACGCCAAGCTTCGCGGCGACTTTACGAATCAAGTCGATACGTTGGGAATGTTCTTCGTGAGTGCCATGCGAGAAATTCATGCGCGCCACATTCATACCGGCGAGGATCAACTGCTCGAGCACCGCTTCGCTCTGGCTGGCGGGTCCCACGGTTGCTACAATTTTTGCTTTTCTAGTCATGGTGTTTATCCAGTAGTTCAATACTACATTTGAGATGTGATTACTTTAAACGAGACCTGACGTATGCGTTCGTCAAGTCTCGTTTGGTTTCAAGACAGGCTGGTAAATTACCGGGGCCGGTTGGAGGAGCGCAAACCGTATTTCAAATAGAGCCATTGTGAAAACGAACCGATACTAAGCACAAGATACGCAGAAAAATAAATGATGTCCGAGATACCGCTCACTAGGTTACCCTGATCGAGACTCCAGGCATACGCGCCTGAAAGCTGAAGCCAGGCATACAATAGATCAGAGAAAGCAAAGACCACCAAGCCGATCCACGCACGCCCCAAGGCGCCGCCCTGAAAGTTACGCGTCATCCAGATCGCTGCCAGCGCCAGTGTGAGGTCACCCGCAGGATAGAAGGCATTCACCAGTGTATCAAGATTGCTTGGTGATAAATCAAACCAGCGCAGAATGCTAAAGATCAACACAAGCGAGGCAGCTAAGAACAAGACCGAACGGCTTACCCAACTTGTCAATTCAGCCTGGGTCGGCTGGACCAATATTTTATATTGCGATAACAAAGCCTGCCCGAGAAAATAATAGGCAATCACCCAGAAGAAATCAGGTATCCCAACTGGAACTTCGCCGTTGGGCAGGGTCAAATTCCAATAACTCCAGGTGGTCTCGCCCAGCACCCACAGCCAGAGACCAAAGGCAAAGAAGCCCCAAACGCGTCGCGGCGCATCGGTCTTTTCATACATCAGCCAAATAATGGTTGCAAAGGAGGAGCTTAACACAGAAGCTGTAACAGTTAAGATATCAGCCAGTAACAGGTTGACAAAAGGTGAAAACGGCTCTCGAAAATAGACAACCGCATAAGTAGTAATCAGTGCAACTGCCGCAATAATCACCAACTGCATTAAACGATTTGAGGCACTCCGCGCGTCTAATCCAAATCTCATAGCTTTGTATTCTCCTTCTGGGTGACCAGCGCGGGACTGCCAAGTCCGAATTGTTCATAAATATAAGTGCTGACAACATTTCCAAAATTCGCGGGAAGTTTTCCGAGACTGTCACGGAACATGTTTTCCACCAGGCGCGAGCCGACAGCGGGACTCGCCTCGTCGCGGAACTGACGCAGGATTCCCGCATAGACGTTGACAGCCTCATTGAGCGAATCAAAGTATTGCCGATTGACAACACCGTTGCTATTGATACTCATGCTCCAACCGCTATTTCCAGCCCAATCAGTTAACTGTCCGCCCAGGCGTTCAGCGAGCACGCGCCCCGCCAATTCGCCAAAGCGATTGATGAGCATCCGCATCAAGGAATGAAAAGCGAGGCGCAGTTTATATTCACGCCAGGTATCATGCTCGGCGGCGCTGACATAGCGGGACACGTTGTAATTAGTCATCGGCAAAGTTTGGGAACTGGATGCACCCCCAACCGAAAATCTTGCCTGCCCGTCTGTCACACTTAATTCTTCGACAACAAGATTGGGATTCCCTACGAATACATGGAGATGATGAGTATCTCCTGAACGAATGTGGATAAAACTCGGTTCCGAGCTATCAGCCCAAGCTTTGAAACTGTCAACAAGCTCATTATTGGAGAGGTTGGTTTGTTCTACCTGGGACACCGGCGCTTCATGCATAACCCGCATTAATCTCAAACCATCCACGCCCATGGGTAGAAAGCCAACCGAGGCGCCCGGGCGGTTCAACACCTGAAGCCAGGACTGCCGGTTGATAATTTCGGTAGCTGATTCTGTACAGCGATACAGATTTTGCTGAACGCCATCCAAAAATATAAAGACAAGATTTTCCCCGGATGGATAGCTAACTCGCATCAAACCTGAAAACAGTTCCTGACGCCGATCCTGAATGAGAACTTCCAGGAAGCCGAAGGAAATATTTGGGTGTGTTTCAGGGATTATGGCTGAAAAGTCTGGCATAGGGCAAACAACGAATACTTAAGTTTAATCTTAGGCGAAACAGAAACAGGTGTCAACCCGTCCCATAAAATTTGGCACAAGCAAACTGCAGGGAATCTGATCCTTTAGACTCTCTGCAGCCCGTCAATTTCAAACAGTTTTATATGTAATGTAATTCCTGAGCCTGCTTCGTGAGGTCGGCGCGGAATTCGGGATGCGCAATGTTGATAAGCTGATGGGCACGCTGGCGGATGGTCTTACCGTATAAGTCAGCCACGCCGTATTCTGTCACCACATAGCGGACGTGGTTGCGGCTGGTGACCACGCCCGCGCCCATTTTGAGCATGGCTGCGATGCGAGTGACCGGTGTGCCATCTTTCAACACCGTGGTGCTTGGCAGGGCAATGATCGGCACACCGCCTTTGGAGCGTGAAGCGCCGTAGATAAAATCGAGTTGACCGCCCACGCCGCT
>JAYUGV010000110.1:0-12445 GCA_043767565.1 Anaerolineales bacterium | reverse complement strand
GGGTTTTCACCAGCAACTCCATCCCCTTCGATGTGCAGATTCCTGTTGCGTTCGTCACGCCACAACCTGAAGCGAAAACTTTTTGGAGCTTTACACTGATCGGCTTGTATGTCGGCGTCATCCCCATCTTCCTCGGGATCTTCTGGCTCCCTGCGCTGCGCACCCTCGGCAAAAACTGGATGACGTTCCTCATGGCAGTGACTGCCGGGTTACTCATTTACCTCGGACTCGATACGCTCAACGAAGCGTTAGAACAAGCGGGGGAATTGGCGCCCACCTATCAAGGCATTGGTCTGATCGGCATTGGCGCGGTCGCCACATATTTGTTGCTTGATCTCGTCGGCAAAGCTCAGTCTGCTGACCGTTCCGAATCAGGCTTGCGCCTCGCCATTGCATGGAGGATCGCACTAGGCATCGGTATTCATAATCTTGGTGAAGGGCTTGCCATCGGCGCGGCATATAACATCGGCGAAATTTCGTTGGGAACTTTTCTGGTCGTTGGATTCATCATCCAAAACATCACCGAAGGACTCGGCATCATCGCACCAATATTGCGTGACCGCCCCACCATTAAACAACTCGGTTTGCTCGGACTCATCGGCGGCGGACCTGCTATCCTCGGCGCATGGATCGGCGGCTATACTCCCTCGCCATTCCTCGCCGTTCTATTTCTGGCGATCGGCACCGGCGCAATCTTCCAGGTCGCGGTCGAAATTGGAAAGATCATTCAAAAAGACACTGCCCGCGAAGCCATGCCCAAGACCATTTTCAGCGGCGTTCTGACCGGCATGTTGCTCCTCTGGGTAACAGGAATTTTTATCAAGTAAGTTATCACCCTCACCCTAGCCCTCTCCCGTTGGAGAGGGGACTCCCTTCTCCCCCCTGGGAGAAGGGTTGGGGATGAGGGCAAGGAATACACCATGAAAAAGAAACTCTTATTCGTACTCATATTGACAACACTGATCCTAAGCGCCTGCGGGCAAAACGGAGCATCCAATACAATCAATGTTGAAATAACCGATTTTGCATTTACGCCGAATCATTTCAGCATTCCGGCTGGTGAGCAGATCACACTGCATGCGACTCATAATGGTTTGGTGGAGCATGATTTCGTGATCATGAAACTGGGCACAGATGTTGGCGGGCATTTCAACGAGGATGACCTGGCGAATGTCTATTGGCAGGTTAGAATACAACCCGGCGAGTCACCGACCGTCACATTCACTGTCCCAAGCGAACCAGGCACATATCAGATCGTGTGCGCCATGGCCGGGCATGTGGAAGCAGGCATGGTTGGCTCATTAGAAATAACCGCGCAGGTAGATAAGTGACTACCGAAGCATTTTCTCAAAGCTCGAGAACGCGTTGTGAAAATAATATGTCATTTCAGATCATTATCATGATCAAGAATTAGGATGAGTGTCTAAGCTTTGAATAAACATTCGGGAAAACCACATCAGCAGAACTCGCTTTCAGAAGTTCACGAGTCGGTACTCATTCCAACGAAAGGTCCGTGGTGGCGGCACTGGCTGGCGATCTCGGGACCAGCGCTCATGGTCGCAGTTGGCTACATGGATCCGGGTAATTGGGCAACCGATATTGCGGGCGGAAGTCGTTACAACTACACATTGATCTGGGTACTTTTAATGTCCAACATGATGGCGATCCTTTTGCAGACCCTGGCCGCCCGGTTGGGGATCGTCAGGCGGCGCGATCTGGCTCAGATCTGTCACGAGGAATATCCCCCGGTCGTCAATATTCCGCTCTACATTCTAGCAGAGATCGCGATCACTGCCTGCGACCTGGCAGAAGTAATTGGCTCAGCCATCGCCCTGCAACTCCTATTCGGACTCCCGCTCATGTATGGCGTCCTTCTGACCGCGCTCGACACCTTCTTACTTCTGTTGCTTTCACAAGTTGGCATTCGTAAACTGGAAAGTGTCGTCATCTCTTTGGTTGCGACGATCGGCGTGGCGTTCTTCATCGAAATTATCCTGGGACAGCCAGACTGGGGCGGCATCGTGCGCGGCTTCGTCCCTTCCCTGCCAGACGCAACCGCCTTATATATCTCCATCGGCATACTTGGCGCAACGGTCATGCCTCATAATCTCTACTTACATTCTTCGCTCGTACAAACTCGCAAGATCGGCACTTCATCAAAGGACATCCAGGAGAATATTCGCTGGAACAACATTGATACGACCGTAGCGCTCAATCTGGCTTTCTTTGTGAATGCCGCAATTCTCATTATGGCGGCATCTGTCTTTCATCGCAACGGTTACTTTGCAGTCGCAGAGATCCAGGATGCTCATCACCTGCTGGAACCGTTAATGGGCGCGGCGATCGCGCCAATTGCATTTGCCATTGCCTTATTGGCATCCGGGCAAAGCTCAACGATCACCGGCACGCTCGCCGGACAAATCGTGATGGAAGGTTATCTCAACTTACGCATCCGCCCGTGGTTACGCCGTTTGATCACGCGTTTGCTGGCGGTCATACCTGCGTTAGCTGTGATCCTATATTATGGAGAAAATGCTACTGGCGCGATGCTTGTGTTGAGTCAAGTCGTCCTCTCTTTGCAACTGCCTTTTGCCATCATCCCATTGATCCATGCAGTTGCCGATAAAAAGAGTATGGGCGAATTTAGCATCAAACCATGGATCCAAGCCCTTGCATGGATCACAGCCACCATCATTCTAGGATTGAATATAAAGCTGGTTATCGATCAGATCACAAGCTGGCTCCAAGAGGCGGGTGACCAGGCTTGGATATTACGAATGACCGTCGTGCCGTTCGTGCTCGCGCTGGGTGTTCTCCTTTTATATATCACCATCCATCCATGGCTTAAAGGTCGCATAGAAGTCCTTGTAACCACACGCGCAAATGGCGTGCACCGCCTCGCTGCGCAGAGCCCGCAAGCGTTAGCCCTGCCGCAACCCTATCAACGTATCGCGATCGCACTGGATTTTTCTGGCAATGAAGAAAAACTTTTGGAAGAAGGTTTGCGGCATGTAGAAAGAGGCGTTACCCAAGTCACGCTCCTGCATGTGGTCGAAAGTCCAGTCGCGCGAGTCTTCGGTACCGAGGGTGAAGATCGTGAGGCGCTTTCAGATCAGATACGCCTGGAAAGTCTGGTAGAAAGTATGCGCAAAGCGGGTGTCCAAACTGAATTCCGTTTGGGTGCTGGTGAACCAGTCTCGCAATTAGCGAGTATGATCAACGACCTAAAGGTCGAGATGGTTATTGTCGGCAGTCATGGTCACACCGGCGTCTCAGACTTGATCCACGGCACCGTCATCAGCGACCTACGCCACCACATTCACGCCAAACTCCTGATCGTTCCATTGGTGTAAAATAATGAAGTGACTGTCATCTTAAAGATGACAACCGCCTGATACCCATGTCACAAAACCATACACACACTCATTTCAGCGATCTGACGAACCAAACTATAAAGCGGCTTGCCATTTCCCTCTTGCTGACTTTGACCTTTGTCATCGTCGAAGCCATTGCAGGGACGATCGCCAACAGCCTTGCCCTGCTCACTGACGCCGCGCACAACTTCACCGACGTGATCGCACTCGGATTAAGTTGGTACGCCCTGCGAATCGCAGCCCAACCCGCACATGCGGGCAAAACCTTCGGCTATCACCGCGTAGGGATCTTGGTCGCGCTGGTCAATTCGACGACGTTGATCTTAATCGCATTAGGGATTTTCTACGAAGCCTGGCACCGCTTCATTTCTCCGCCGGTAGTTGATTCGGTCATCCTAATCGGGGTTGGCACTTTGGCTTTTATCATCAATATCGTTACCGCCTGGCTTGTCCACAAAGGCAGTGACCATGACCTCAACCTGCGCAGCACATTCGTGCATTTGATGGGCGATGTCCTATCCACGCTCGGGGCGGTCATTGCGGGTATCATTATCTACTTCACAAAATGGAACTGGCTCGACCCACTTGTTAGCGTACTAATTGGCGCTCTCATTCTTTGGAACGCCTGGGGTATTTTACGTCAAACGATCCACATTTTGCTTGAAAGCACACCCGAGAACATCGACATGCAAAACATGGTGGGCGATCTGCTCACCGTAAAAGGCGTGCGCGGCGTCCATGACCTGCACGTGTGGAGCATCAACGAAAATTTGCGTGCGTTCTCTGCCCACATCATGACCGAAGATATCCCCATCAGCGCTGGCGCAGATATTCAACGCGGCGTCAACGAAATCTTATTCAGTAAATACAACATCCAGCACGCGACATTGCAATTGGAATGTGATGGATGCGATCCAAGCATGTTGTATTGTGACATTTCTGAAGTTAATCTGATCCGCGAACGCACGCAGAACTGACCACAGACCGCCGTCAGCCATCCGCGGTCAAAGAAAAGAAGGCATTATGCCTACTGCATCATTCCAATCCTTAAACTTTACCGAATCTCCCATTGAAGAGATGGAACAACGCGCCACAGCTTTTCGAGAGGAAATGCAACGCCGCCGCACTGTGCGCCATTTTTCCGATAGACCCGTCCCACACGCGATCATCGAAGAATGTTTAATCACCGCAGGGACCGCACCCAACGGCGCGAATTTACAGCCCTGGCAATTCGTTGTGGTCAGTGACCCAAGGGTGAAACATGAGATCCGCGTGGAAGCGGAAAAAGAAGAAGAAGAGTTTTATCACCGCCGCGCCCCACAAGAATGGCTCGATGCCCTCGCCCCACTCGGCACCGATGAGCATAAGGATTTTCTTGAAACTGCCCCCTATCTGATCGCCATCTTCGGCAAAACACACAGCGCCTTGCCTGATGGACAGCGCGTGAAGAATTATTACGTCAACGAATCGGTTGGAATCGCAACTGGCTTTTTGATCACTGCCCTGCATCACGCTGGGTTGGTCTCGCTCACGCATACGCCCAGCCCCATGGGATTCTTGAACACCATCCTGAACAGACCGTCAGAGGAGAAACCGTTCCTTTTACTGGTAACAGGCTTCCCGGCGGAAGAGGCGCAGGTCCCCATCATCACAAAAAAGCTATTGGATGAGATCGTCACTTTTCTATAAACGAAAACTTTAATATCAGGAAAGAAAAAATACAGCGGGTGCAATAAGCATCCGCTGTATTCAACCTTCATTCTTCTAATTTCATTCCTGATCTACTCCTCCCCACTCAACAACTTGATCCGTTCCCACGGCTTCAAACTTTCATCATCCGCGAGCAAATTCTTCAACTGAAACAATTCATCGCGCAGTGCCGCGGCTTTCTCGAATTCCAAATTCTTCGCGGCTTCCTTCATCTGCTTTTCCATTTCATGCACGATCTGTCTCAACTCGTTGCGCGGGATATCGCCCTTGGTTTTATATGCGCCCTTGGCTTCACCCACCGCCTTCGAGGTCAACTCCTCGGTCAGGTCATGGATCGCCTTCGAGATACTGATCGGCACGATGCCATGTTCAGTGTTGTACATCACCTGCTTGGCGCGGCGGCGATCCGTTTCACCGATCGCGCGCTTCATCGAGTCAGTCATTTTATCGGCGTACATGATCACGCGTCCGTTCACGTTACGCGCGGCGCGGCCGATCGTTTGGATGAGCGCCGTATCCGACCGCAGAAAGCCTTCCTTGTCCGCATCCAAAATGGCGACTAAAGAAACCTCCGGCAGATCCAAACCTTCGCGCAAGAGATTAATGCCCACCAACACATGGAATTCGCCCAAACGTAGATCACGCAGAATGGCAATACGTTCCAATGTCTCCACTTCCGAATGTAGATAGCGGACTTTGATCCCCAACTCTTTGATGTACTCCGCCAAATCTTCGGACATGCGCTTCGTCAGCGTTGTGACCAAGACACGCTCGCCTCGATCTACCCGCAGCCTGATCTCTCCGATCAGATCATCTACCTGCCCTTTGGTGGGACGCACATCCACTTCCGGGTCAACGAGTCCGGTGGGACGAATAATCTGCTCAACGACTTGTTCCGCATGTTCCATCTCATACTTGGACGGGGTCGCAGACGTATAGATCGTATTCCCCATCACCTCTTCAAACTCTTCAAACTTCAATGGTCGGTTATCCATTGCGCTGGGCAAGCGGAAACCGTATTCAACCAGAGTCTCTTTGCGGGCGCGGTCGCCGTTATACATGCCACGGATCTGCGGTACGGACATATGGCTTTCATCAATTACCAGTAGATAGTCACTGGGCAGGAAATCGATCATTGTCCACGGGTGTGTGCCAGCCGCGCGGCGGTCAAAGTGCCGTGAGTAATTTTCGATGCCCGAGCAATACCCAACTTCCTTCAACATCTCCAGGTCGTAGCGTGTGCGCTGTTCGATGCGTTGGGCTTCCAATATTTTGCCAGTCTCACGATATTGCGCGAGGCGGACTTCCAATTCGGCTTCGATATCGGTAATGGCGGCTTTGGTCTTTTCGGCATCGGTTAAATACTGCTTGGCTGGGAAAATGGATATTTCTTTCGGCTCATCGAATATCTCACCTGTGACCGGATTGAACTGCGTGATCCGTTCCACTTCATCACCGAAGAACGCAATACGGAATCCTTTTTTATCTTCGTAAGCAGGGATAATCTCTAACGTATCACCGCGCACCCGGAAAGTACCTGAGCGTAGTTCCATGTCATTACGCTGATACTGGCTCTCGATCAAACGCCTGAGCAGTGCGTTGCGCCGAACCAACTCTCCCACTTTTAAATTGACGGAACCTTTATTGAACTCTTCGGGGTTGCCCAAACCATAGATACAGGAAACCGAGGCAACAATGATCACGTCCCGCCGCGAGACTAAAGCTGTCGTCGCCGCGAGCCGCATCCGTTCGATCTCTTCGTTGATCTCAGTCTCTTTTTCAATGAATAGATCATGGCGCGGCACGTAGGCTTCGGGCTGGTAGTAGTCATAGTAGGAAACAAAATACGAGACCGCATTCTCTGGGAAGAATTCTTTGAATTCGGCATACAACTGCGCCGCCAGGGTTTTGTTGTGCGCCATGATGAGCGCAGGCTTCTGCAACTCTTGAATGACAGACGCGATCGTAAAGGTCTTGCCGGTGCCGGTGGCGCCGAGCAAAACTTGATGTTTCATACCTTGCTTCACGCCATCCACAAGTCCGCGGATGGCTTCGGGCTGATCGCCCATGGGGATAAAGGGTGCTTGAAGTTTGAAATCCATGTGAGTCCATTGTCACCCTGAGCGCTAGCGAAGGGTCTCTGTGATAACTTCAGAGATTCTTCGCTGCGCTCAGAATGACATAAGATAGTAAATGGGAACGTGTGTTCTAATTATATCGCAGATGGATAAAATGTTCGAGGGAAGCTTCGGCTCATTGAAACCGAAGCAGGTTTAGTTAAGAGTGAAGCGTGTATAATCCCTGAAATTAATTGTGCAAAGGAAAATGTCAAAATGAAAAAAGTTGTAATGGTCATCAGCGTCCTTATCTTCCTCTCGGGGTTGATCTTCTTCTTACAGGGCATCAATATTCTGCCCGGCAGCGCCATGACCGGCGATCCGCAATGGGCGATCAACGGTGGGATCATGATGGTGGTCAGCGGCGGGGTGTTTTGGTATACAAGACGTAAATAACCAATGGCAGAAAGTTTTCAGATCGGGGAGCGCGTCGAGATCTTTTTAGATGAAAAGTTTGGAGAGAAATCAGGCTGGTATGCTGGCACGATCTTTAAGATCGATCCGTACTCTGAGCATCGCAGTTTTTACTGGATCACTTTTGACGCGGAAGCACAGGCGCTTACCGGCACGCGGCAGATCTCGGTGTTCAATTTAA
The DNA here is from genome assembly GCA_043767565.1 of Anaerolineales bacterium. GTDB lineage: Bacteria > Chloroflexota > Anaerolineae > Anaerolineales > Villigracilaceae > Defluviilinea. The sequence goes on along the minus strand of JAYUGV010000110.1, from coordinate 4,649 downwards.
AGAATATCAGAAAGCTCAAGTAACAAATCCTTATCCCGATTACAGGAGTATTATGAAATACCTCGCTTATGCTTTTTATTTGGAAGCCGCCATCTCATTACTCAGCGCAGTCCAATCATTTTTTATGCCAGCCACCTTCCTCAAGCAATTCACATCTGATCCAGCGCCAACGCTCGCCCTCGAAATGGCGCGCTGGTACGGCGTACTGCTCTTCGTGCTGGTGTATTTACTCATCCAGGGTCTGCGCCTGCGCGGTACAGCGTTCAAACTCGTCCTGCAAGGATTATTGATCGGTGACTTTTTTCAGATCGCCGCAACCTTCGTCACTGCCCGCGCTTTGGGTGACTGGTCATTTGTGTTATATATGTCTGTGATCCTTTCTACTTTCTATATCGTTTTACGCGGGATCTATTTATGGAAACCCGTTGAAACAGGGATCGACTGATGCATCAATTATCCCTGCCCCATTTGACTCACTTCCCCACTTCGCCCTCACCGGAGCCCTTCGGTCAAACTCAGGACAGGCCTGCTTCTGTTTACCCGACCATTCTCGCCCTGCATGGACGCGGCAGTAACGAGGGCGACCTCATCAGCCTCGCACAATACCTGCCGCAAAACTTTTTGTGGATCAGTCCGCGCGGCACATTCGAGCTTGGACCAGATTCGTTTGAGTGGTTTCAGATCACCCAGATCGGCAAGCCCGACCCAGCCGGGCTTGCGAATGCACTCAATACTCTCGATGTGTTCATCGATGAGATCATCACAAACTATCCAGTCGATAAGAACAAACTTTATCTTTTAGGTTTTAGTCAGGGAAGTATTATGTCCATGTCCTACGCACTGACCAAACCTCAGCGCGTTGCAGGCGTCATTGCGCAGTCAGGATATATTCCGCACGAATCAGGGCTGCAAATCGACAAAGTTGGAATCAAAAATAAACCTTTCATCTTGACTCACGGCACTCAAGACTCCATGCTCCCCGTGGATTGGGCACGCCGCAGCCGCGACACCCTGCAAAAACTCGAAGTCAATCTCGAATATCACGAATTCAACATGGGGCATCAAGTCAGCGAAGGATCACTTACAGTGATAAATACCTGGCTGGAAAGACAAATCCAATGATCATCCCTCTGCTCGAAAAAGCCATTGCCCTTCGACACGGTGAGCGAAAGACGAACCGTCAGGACAACGCTTCACGCAAAACCATGTTTGATCCATCCCACGAATCAGCCTTCCGCCTCTTCAACGGATTCTATGAAGGCTATCCCGATCTCGCGTTGGATATTTATGGGCACTCACTGGTCATTCATAACTATGCTGATGACCCATCTCAAAATCAAACTATCATTCAAGAAACTATAACCTATTCGCGAACTTCTCTAAATTGGCTACGCGCCGGTATTTTAAAAACTCGCAACAGTGTAAAACAAGAAGAGAAAAAAGGGACATTGATCTTTGGCGATAAACCAGACACAAAGATCAAAGAGCATGGGGTCTGGCACGCGCTTGACCTCACTCTGAACCGCGATGCAAGTTTCTATCTTGATACTCGCAACTTGCGGAAATGGTTGATCGATCACATGCGGGATAAGTCCGTGCTCAACACGTTCGCATACACCGGCAGCTTGGGAGTCGCAGCGATGGCAGGCGGCGCCAGCCTGACAGTGCAAACAGACCGCAACGGACTGTTCTTGAATCTCGCCAAGGATTCTTGTTCGCTCAATGGCTTTCCGATCCACAAAAAGGATTTCATCGCGCAGGACTTCTTTCCCACCGTTGCCAAATTCAAAAACACCAAACAACTCTTCGATTGCGTCATCATTGACCCACCGTTCTTCTCCACCACATCCAAAGGCAAAGTGGATCTGGAAAATGACAGCACACGCCTGATCAACAAAGTGCGTCCGCTTATCAACGACAGCGGGACTTTGATCGCTATCAACAATGCTCTGTTTGTAAGCGGGCAGGAATATATGCAAACTCTCGATGGTTTATGCAAAGACGGCTACTTGAGCATTCGCGAATTGATCCCTGTCCCCGATGACTTCATTGGGCTCAATCAAACCGGCAAACCGATCACCGACCCCGCCCCATTCAATCACTCCACAAAGATCGCGATCTTGGATGTGAGGAGAAAATAAAGCATGGCTGGTGAAACGGATCTGGAGAAGCTTTTGCAAGGCATGCAGCCGGAACTGAATGAAGGTGAGTTTGTATTCTGCACGGTTGACTCGATGAAGAATGCCGCCGCATTGGATCCCGTGTGTGTATTTCAAGAGATGGAAGCTGTCACCGTCATCCTATCCAAACACGAGGCAGACGATGCTGGACTCCCCTATTCCCTCGTCTGTGCATGGATCACGCTCACGGTTCATTCTTCACTTGAGGCTGTTGGCTTGAGCTCAGCCGTTTCCAAAGCCCTGACCGATGCGAACATCAGCTGTAACATGGTCGCCGCGTATTATCACGACCATATCTTTGTGCCAGTAAAAGACGCAACTCGGGCAATGGCAGTGCTTACGCAATTAACCCAATAGGAGAACCCCGTGGGTGAACAACTCTTCAAACTTGAGCTTGAAGTCCGAGATTACGAATGCGATATGGAAGGCATCGTCAATAACGCGGTCTATCTGAACTATCTGGAACATACCCGCCATGCTTTTCTCAAACACAAAGGTTTTGATTTTGCCGCGCTCACTCAAAAAGGGATTCGTCTGGTCGTGATCAGAATCGAAGCGGACTATCTATATCCCCTGCGGAGCGGCGACTCGTTTTCTGTGACTGCGAATATCGAAAGAACGTCCAAGCTGCGGTTTGGCTTTTCACAGGATATTGTCAGGATCCAAGACAATAAACCGATCATGAAGGCAAAAGTGTTTTGTACTTCTATAAATGCAGAGGGGAAACCAGCGTACTTCAAGGAACTTGAAGGATTATTTCAATAAGTGTCATGCTGAGCCGCTCTATGGCGAAGCATCTCTTGGATAATCGTAGAGACTCTCACCTACACTTGCGTCAGGTGCAAGTGTCAGTCGCTTTCGCTCCTTCAGAGTGACATAGAAATTAAAACAAACTTGGTTGTTCTGGAATATCGGGTTTGACCACATCCCACGGCAACGGCGGGATATTTATATTGGCGGCAATGCGGCGATGAAATTCACGGCAGATTTCGGGGGCGATCAGGTTGTCTGGTGAATGGCAGAAGATGAACACATCTGCGTTTTGTTGTATTTGCGGCACGAGGTATTCCACCCATTCGTTGATGAGTTCGATATTCTGGGAAAGGTCAGGGTGACTGATGAAGCGCAGGAAAACAAAATCGCCGGTGCGCTCCATAAACACAGGGACGTCCGGCTTGCGCTCACGCGCTTCCAGCAGGCTTTCGTAGGAACTACCTGCAAGAATCTGGTCACCTTCCAAACTGCGGATGGGACGGGTATCGATTACCACACGTGCCATGTTGTAACTGGCAAGCAGTTGATTCAATGCCTCACGATGCGGCGAGTCGAACCAATCCAGGTGGCGGACTTCGACCGCAAGGCTAATATCACGTGGCATTCGGGAGAGAAAAACTTCCAGATCACCGAGCAGGTTCGGGGAATAGCGAGGCGGGAGTTGCAGGAACAGCGGTCCAAGGCGCGAGGCGAGCGGTCGCATCACATCCATAAAATACAGAGTCCGGTCGACATAATCCATTAGTTTGCCGTTATGGCTGATGGCTTTGGGAATCTTGGGGCAGAAGCGAAATGTTTCGGGCGTGTGTTCAATCCACGACTCGATGGTCTTCGGTGCAGGGATGGCATAGAAAGTTGTGTTGCCTTCGATGGTGGTTAAGCGCCGCGCATATTCATGCAAAAAATCTGCGGGCTTGGTGCCTTTGGGATAGAAATTCCCGACCCAACCTTTAAACGACCAAATGGGACAACCCAGATAAATGGACATATGAATATTTTAATCTATATGCGACGCCCACGCATCGATTTCCACTTTGATATCCGGGGTAGCCAAACGGACGACATACAACAACGTACTACAGGGTTTATGTCCCTGTAATTTGGCGGCGACTAATTCACGCCGTTTCGTTGTATCAATATCCCCCACTAAATAATAAGTGAGCTTGACCAGGTCTTGCATATCCATGTTCGCGGCTTGCAGGTTGCGAAAGATATTCTCCAACGCCACGTCGATCTGCTCCAGCGGATCTTGCGGCAGTGTGCCATCCTCCCGCATGCCGACTTGACCGGAAAGGATCAGCATCCGTTCGTTCCCTGTGATCTCAACCTGGTGCGAATACGCGCCAACCGGTAGATGGATATTTTGGGGGTTACGAAATTCTTTCATGGGGCGACTCCTTGATCGGTATTTGCGTTGTGAGTATTAGACTCTATCAGTAATAAGCAAAGAGCTTTTTGGACGCTGACAAACGCTGATTTTCGCTGATGCAAAAGAAATAAATCTGCGTTTTCTGCGTGAATCAGCGTCCCGATTTAATTTCCGGTAAAGTCTATTATATAATGGGAATTACCTATGAAACCACAACAATCCTACACCATCAGGGCTTTCTTAAAGTCGAATAAGAGTGGCAAAAGCGTGCTCGGGATGGGCGTTGAAATATCTTCTGGCAGAGGGGAGATAGCGATATTTCATTT
>JAYUGV010000109.1:0-1967 GCA_043767565.1 Anaerolineales bacterium | reverse complement strand
ATTCGCTTTCGCCAAAGGAACGGCAGCTTGCCGCTCAATTTTTGGGCTACCCTGAAAATAGCGTAGGCAGATTGATGACCCCGCACTTTGTCCGCATCAAATCGCACTGGACGGTGGAGCATTCGCTTGGGCATATCCGCCGCTACGGCATGGACAGCGAAACCATGAGCATGATCTACGTCATCGATGAAAACAGCAAACTGATCGACGATCTGCGCATCCGGCATTTTCTGCTCGCCCAGCCTGAAACCGTGGTACAGGACTTAATGGACTCACGCTTTATCTCTTTGAAAGCCACGGATGATCGTGAGATTGCCGTGGAAGCATTCAAGGAAGCAGACCTCCCGGCACTGCCTGTGACTGACACGCAAGGCGTCTTGATCGGCATCGTCACCGTGGATGACATTCTCGATGTGGCGGAAGAGGAAGCCACGGAAGATATCCAAAAGATGGGCGGCAGCGAAGCGCTCGATGAGCCTTATATGGAAATCGCCATCTCTAGCATGGTGAAAAAACGCGCCACATGGTTAGTGGTTTTGTTCTTAAGCGAAATGCTCACCGCCACTGCCATGGGCAGATTCGAAGATGAGATCGCAAAAGCCGTCGTGCTTTCCATTTTTGTTCCGCTGGTAATCTCCAGCGGCGGGAATTCAGGCTCACAAGCCTCAACCTTGATTATCCGCGCGATGGCGTTGGGCGAAGTGAAGTTGAAAGATTGGTGGCATGTGATGCGGCGCGAAATTCTTTCTGGTTTTTCGTTGGGCGCGATTTTAGGGACGCTAGGCTTCATGCGCATCTCGCTTTGGGCAATATTATTTCATTCCTACGGCGAGCATTGGTTACTGGTCGCCGTCACAGTTGGTCTGGCATTGGTTGGAATTGTGTTATGGGGCAGTCTCGCAGGTTCGATGCTGCCTTTCTTATTGCGGCGCATCGGGCTGGACCCTGCTGCATCCTCCGCGCCGTTTGTGGCAACGCTTGTGGATGTTTCAGGTTTGATCATTTACTTCAGCGTTGCAGCAGTCGTCCTGCGTGGCACGTTGTTATAGATCGTTGCGTGTTCGTTCGTCCAGCAATTAAACTGCTGGACGAACGGGCGGTTGAGCTGCTGGACGAACCTGAACTGTTGGACGAACATAATTCTTGTAGATGTATAATTCCCCTATGGCAAATTATTTCATTGAACCTTTTGTGGATACCGGACTCGGCAACTCTGCTTATTTGATCGGCTCCCACGACACGAAAAAGGGGATATTGATCGATCCGCTTCGCGACGTGGATCGCTACCTGCATGCCGCGTCCGAGCTTGGTCTTACACTGACGCATGTTCTGGATACCCACCTGCACGCCGATTTTGTCTCCGGCAATCTCGAACTTGCAAAACAGACTGGCGCAGTGGTTGGCGCAAGCGCAGAAGCTAAAGTAGGCTTTGACCATCAGCCGCTCACCGAAGATTCGGTCATTGATCTTGGCGCATTCCAAATCCGGGTGATAACCACGCCCGGTCACACCCCTGAACATATTTCTTTCCTGCTCGTCGGACCAGACGGCAAGACACCATCGGCACTGTTCAGCGGCGGTGCCTTGATCGTCGGCGGCGCAGCGCGGACGGATTTACTTTCGCCTGAACTTACCCATCCATTGGCGCGTCACCTCTATCACACGATCCATGACAAGCTCTTGAAATTGCCTGATGAAGTGGACGTCTTCCCGACTCATGGCGCGGGGTCGTTTTGTGTCGCACCTATATCTTCCGAAAGAACTACAATCATTGGGCACGAACGCAAAACCAATTCATTAGCTCAACCTCAAAGCGAGGATGAATTTATTAAGCGGTCATTGATAGGTCTGCCAGCGTATCCCACTACTACAAATATATGCGCGAGATTAATCAACGCGGCGCAAAACTTTTAGGTGGTGTTCCCATATTGAAACCATATTCAGCCAGTGAAGTTAAAGCCTTGATG
>JAYUGV010000108.1:0-12559 GCA_043767565.1 Anaerolineales bacterium | reverse complement strand
GAATATTTTCAGGGATGCCCGGACCGTTATCCACGATCTCGATGATCACGCGCTGATCTTCTGCGTATGTTCGCAAACAAATTTCGCCCCTGCCATTCATTGCGTCACTCGCATTGTCAATGATATTCGTCCACACTTGATTTAACTCGCTCGCGTATGCTTCGATGCGCGGCAGGTTCGGCGAATACTCACGCTTGATCGTGACGCCCTGCTTCAGCTTATGCTGTAAGATCACCAGCGTGCTCTCCAGACCCTCATGCACATCCACTTCCAACAGCGGCGCCTGATCGAGATACGTATACGATTTCATCGCGCGCACGATCTGCGAAACACGTTCCGTTGCCTCGCGCGTTTCAGATAACAGACTCATCATCAAACAGCCTGCGCCCAGCCACTGCATCGATAATTCAAACAACGCCGCACTCTTTAACTTCTCAAGCGCCTCGACATTCCACCCAAAATTGACCAATGCGGGCGCGACCTCCCATGCGGATGCGACGCCGTGCGCTTCAAGCCACGCCTGAAGCTGATCCACCAGATCGATCTTTTCCAACGCCTCCAGTTTCACCGGCGATTCAAAGCGGCGTGCTGCTTCATTCATGAAATCATGCAGCCATGCAGTTTGATTATTCTCAAACGCTGCCGCTTCGACCTGATGCGTCAACGACTGCCACCGCATCAGCGCCTTGTTCAATTCCGATGCGCTTCTCTGCGCCGCCGCGGCAGGATTATTCAACTCGTGCGCCAGCCCTGCGCTCAACGTGCCGAGCGCCGCCATCCGTTCCTGTTGATGGAGCAGGGCATCGTTCTGACCCAAACGCGTCATGACCCAATGCAGCACCGCCAGCGCCGCCGATGAACTCGACGATAGCAGTTTCATGAATGCCTCCTGCGAGATACATAACGCTTCGCTGTCACCGATCGCGATCACCGAGGCGGAGCGCGGCGCCTGTGAGAGCAGCGCCATCTCGCCCAGCACATCACCGGGATTCCGCACATCGATCTTGATCAGCGACTGCCCGGATTGTTTCTGGATCTCGAACCCGCCCTTGATGACCACATACGCCGAATCACCCGCTTCGCCCTGCTTCATCAACATCTCGCCCGCGCGTAAAGAAACTGGCTTGGCATTATCCATGAGTTGTTGTAACTCATCATCGGTCAGACCTTGAAAGAGAGCAGATTTACGGAGGTCGTTGAGGTTCATAGTTTACTCTGGAGTCAGACAGCTTGCTGTCCGACAAAAATTACAACGTCTTCAAATATTCCTTCATCAACGCATACGCGATCGCACCTTCACCCACTGCGGACGCCACGCGGTGATTGGTGCCGTGCCGTACATCGCCTGCCGCGAAAATTCCAGGCACGGAGGTTTCCAATAGAAACGGGTCCCGCTCCAAGGTCCAGCCCTGAGGCGGTTTTTTATCCAGCATGAGATCGGGTCCAGTTAATATATAGCCCTTGCCGCCGCACATCACCAGATCCGCAACCAATTTGCTCTGCGGCTGCACGCCGATAAAAACGAACAACGCCGCGGCAGCGAGTGTTCGCAATTCGTTATTCTTGGTATTCTTGATCGTGATGCGCGCGAGCGTGTTCACGCCCTGCACTCCGACCAGATCAGTATCCAGCAAGATCTCGATCTTGCTGTTGGCATGCAGTGCATCCACGAGATATTTCGAAGCGGTCGGCTCATGTCCGCGAATTAGCATCGTGACCTTGCTTGCAAAACGACTCAGATACAACGCGCCCTGCGCCGCTGAGTTCGCGCCGCCCACCACGAACACATCCTTGTCCTTGTAATTCAATGCCTCGGTGTACGCCGCGCCATAATAAATACCTGCACCTGTGAACGCCTCCGCGCCCGGCATGTTCAACATGTGGAATGATGCGCCCGTCGCCAGCAGCACCGCGTGACAGGATATCTCAGTCCCGTCATTGAGCGTGACGATGCGATACGCGTCATTGACTACGATTTTAAGTACCTCTTGCGCCGATAAAATTTCCACGCCGAATCTTTTTGCCTGCGCCACCGCGCGGCGTGTGAGATCATCACCGGAGATGCCAGCAGGGAAACCAAGATAATTTTCGATCTTGGGGCTTGACCCCGCTTGACCGCCCGGCGCCGTTTTTTCGACAACGAGACACTTGTACCCTTCAGAGCCAGCATACACAGCCGCCGCGAGTCCCGCAGGTCCACTGCCGATGATGACGATATCGTAAAACGGAAGGTCGGCACGTGTCTGCAGCCCAACTTTATCGGCAAGCGCTTTTAAATCAGGTTCGATCAAATGCGTCCCATCGGGGAAAAAGATGACGGGCAGCTTTGTGCCAGTTGTAATGTCTTCAATCAATTTTTGAGCGGATGAATCTTTTTCGATATCCAGCCATTGATACGGGATCTGATGCCGCGTGAGGAATTCCTTCACATCGTGGCTCGCTGACGACCACAACGTCCCCGCCACGCGGATCCCCTCATACGGCAAACGGACATGCGCCTTCCAATCACTGAGCAATTCATCCAAAACAGGATAAAGCTTTTCCTCCGGCGGATGCCAGGGTTTCATCAAGTAATAATCCAGCCCTACTTCGTTGATCGAATCAATCGCGGCTTGTGTATCGGCGTAGGCGGTCAGTAAAACTCGTTTCGCCTGCGGATATGTCTGCAGCGCTTCCTGTAAAAACTCCGTGCCGCTCATCTCGGGCATACGCTGGTCAACCAAAAACAACGCGACGGTCTCGCTGCGCTGTTCAAGCTTCTTCAAATACTCCAAAGCCCCTTTGCCGGAATTGATGGGGATGATGCGGTAGTCCTGCCCGTAGTGAGAACGCAGGTCGCGTTCGATGGAATTTAAAACGGACGGGTCGTCGTCAATGGAAAAGATAACAGGCTTGGGCATGTGCGAATTCTATCATCAAAGAAAACATCCAAAGCCGCGTTGACATCGGATGTTTTCTTTTACTGTAACATCTTTACTATACAACAGCCCGCCACTCTTTGTGGCGGGCTGTTGTATAAAAGCAGGGCTTGCGCAGGATCAATCTTTCCTATATATGCGCGATACCCAATAAATTCGAGGTTTAGTGGTTTAGCCGGTCAAATGTGCTGATTTCTTCCTTCGGTGTGGCGATCACGAACAGGCGGCCCCAGCTCTGATTTCCTTCGGCATTAATGCAGGTTTGGAAGGTCACGTGGCGGTCTCCGAAATATACTTTCTTGAACATCTGCTCGGCGGTTAGTTTCGTATCATCGCTCAAGTTGCGGAATTCGCTATAAGGGCTATAGGGCTGCATAGCCTGATACTGCAAGATTTCGGTCACGACGAAATGTTCCACCCGCCCGTTCCCATATACCATAAGGACTTCCTGCCCAACTGCAAGGTTTGAGAAGTCCTTGCCAGCCAGGTGGTTGTGTGCCAGCAGGCCAATATTTCCAAATTGTGAAGCCATGCGGAATTGAGTCGCTTCGCCATCTTTACTTGAAACATATCCAGCTTTGCCAGTGGGTTGTTGAACAATGGGCAAAGCCATTACATTATTTACGTAGACGCCGCGCAAAATATCCGCCTGTCCGTTTTGAACGGTCTTCGTGAAATCTGCGAAGCTGGGTAGGACGGCATTGTTACCCATTGCCAGTGCAGAGATCGGATTCAGCCAAAGCGATGCCAGAATAAATAGAAGCAGGCTCAGGTTAAGAAAGAAGCGGGTATTTTGATTTTTTAGTGCCATTTGATTTCTCCTCCTCGATAAAGGCACTAAAATAATCCAGCGAATTTACAGTATCGCTTCTGGTAACCAGGCTGTCATGGCTGCGTTTGCACACAGTTGTAGATCCTTGGCTTTGCGTCCCCGTCTTTCAACGGGTTTGCCTTTATCGAACGAATGATAAGGTTCCAAAAAATAAACGAGCCTGTTTTTTAACCAGGCTCGCGAAGATCATGCAATGATTCTATCTTCGGTAACCGGGCTGTCGTGATCACGCCTTGCGTGATTGTAGACCCTTGGCTTTGCGTCCCCGTTTTTCAACGGGTTTGCTGTTTCGGATATTAATAAACAGCATTATAGCAATAGGGTACAGATTTTTGCTTTTCACTTTAGTAATATGGGCTTACAGGAATGCAACCAGCACACTGGCTACACTTTGCATAAAAACAGTATTTTAGCTGCGCGGTTATGACTTAAAACGTCACTTTTTATGCGTTTGCCTGTTCTATATCTGTGCTACACTTACTTTTCCAAACCCCATGACCAAATTATTAAAACATCAACTGCCCTTGTGGGTAAAACTTCTGTATGGCTCCGGTGATTGGGGTATTTCCAGCATCGGGATGATGCGTTCCATTTTTTATGCGATCTATTTAACGGATGTTGTAGGTCTTGAACCCCGCCTGGCATCTTATGGCGCCCTGATCGGTATTATTTGGGATGCGGTCAACGACCCGATCGTTGGGATCCTTAGTGATCGGCTCCATACACGTTGGGGCCGGCGGCGACCATTCCTACTTTGGTTTGCGATCCCCTTCGGATTGAGCTTTGTGATCCTTTGGTCTGCGCCTAATTGGGAAAATCAGACGGCATTGATGTTCTATGTGACTTTGGCTTTTATGGTCGCGGATACTCTGCAGACCCTGATCTCAGTTCCGTTTCTTTCTCTGACCCCCGAGCTGACTGCTGATTACGATGAGCGTACCTCGCTGACAAGTTTCCGCTCCTTCTTTCAATTGGTCGGGGCATTGACTGTAGTGGTGGCAGCGCCTGCCATCGTGGATATGGTCATCGCCTCCGGTGGGACGCAGCAAAAGGGCTTTATGGTTGTCGGGGCTATTTTTGGTTCGGTCAGTGCCGTTCCGTTATTTCTGATCGGGTTGCTCCTGCGCGAAACATCCACGCCTGAACAGCAAGAGAGTATGCCCTTTTTAGAAACCTTGAAAGCAGCGTGGGGCAATATTCCCTTTCGTTATGCCGTGGGGATCCACATGCTGAACTGGTCGGCAGTGGACATGGTGGCGGTGTCATTTCCATACTTTTTGCTGTATTGGGTTGCCAAGGGGGACTTGCTCGCCTCCATTCATATATTCGGGTTTGATCTTGCCTACGAGTCAGCTTTCTTTGGCATTTTGATGTCTGTTTGTATTTTGTTCGTACCGTTTTGGCTATGGTTATCCAAAGTTCGCAACAAGCGCGAAGCCTATGCCATTGGGATGGCGTTCTGGGTCCTTATGACTTTCATGATGTATACCATTCAGCCAGGGCAAACAAGTTATATGCTCATCTTGGCTGGGCTGACAGGGATTGGCGTTTCTGCGGCATATACCCTGCCGGATTCGCTGTTTGCTGATGTGATCGAATGGGATGAGTTGCGGACGGGTCGCCGCCAGGAGGGGATCTTTTATGGTATGCGCACGCTTATCCGTAAGTTGACCGGGGCGTTGGTGATCTTCCTGACTTTACAGTCGCTGGGCTGGTCGGGGTATATTTCCCCGCCGGATGGGGTGATCCAATTCACACAAAGTGATCCGGCGCTGCACATAATCCGCCTGCTGGTTTCGCCTTTTGGGGCAGTGATGCTTTCAGGCACGATCATCCTGGCCTGGTTGTTCCCCTTATCGCGCGAACAATATATACGGATCCAAAAATTATTGGAACAAAGGCGGGCGCGTTTGACAGAGTAAGTGCCTGAATTTCTTGACACCAACCCCTGCTCATGTTATCTTAAGCCCCGAAGGATACCAGTAAGTTCGCTTTGGAATTAAAAAACCAGGTCGGCTCATGGGAAATTTCATGGGTCGTTTTGTTTTCGCCGTGAGGCAGCTCCGATGCAACACAATGAGTACCCTCCATATTATTTTTTCTTGCCATAAGGAGGCAAAAATGTCGGAACGTATCAACGGTACAGTCAAGTGGTTCAATGGAACGAAGGGCTACGGCTTTCTCGCACGCGATGGCGGCGAGGATGTTTTCGTCCACTTCTCCGCTATTCAGGGCGAAGGGTTCAAGAACCTGCAGGAAGGCCAGGCGGTCGAGTTCACTGTTGAACAAGGTCCCAAGGGTCTTCAGGCTGCCAACGTCGTCGTCCTCAAGTAATTGATCGGATGATAACAAAAGATCCTTGGGATGAAGATCTCAGGGATCTTTTGATTTAATTGCCCGCCAGACATTTCTTCAAACGCAGAATACCTTCTTCGATATGCGCTTCATCGTAATGGGCAAAACATAGCCGCATGTAATTGTTTGATTCGTCGGTGCTGGAGAAGAGTGCGCCCTGGCGAAAATCTACTTTGAAGGCTCGGGCTTGTTTACGAAGTTCGATGGCGTTGAGTGGTTCCGGCAAACGCAGCCAGAGGAAGTATCCGCCTTTGGGTGTGGTGTAGGCGAGGTCGGGAAGATGCTGCTTCAGCATGGAATCCATGGTCTGTAAGCGGGAGCGATAGGTTTCGATCAGATGCTGGGTGTTTTTCTCCAGACCGCCTGATTCGATCACCCCACGGATGATCGCAGATGTGAAGGGATTCATCCCGCCGCCGCTATCGAGTAATCCGCATGTGACGAGACGTTTAATTATTGTCCAGTTTGCCTGAATCCAGCCGAGACGGAGTCCCGGCGCGAGGATTTTTGAGAACGACCCAAGCGAGATAATGTTTTCGTTGCCGATATGTGCAGCAAAAGGAGTCGGTGGGTTGCCGGTATACGTGAGCAGTTGATAGACTTCGTCAGCAAGGATCAGGAAATCGAATTGCTGAGCCAGCTTGATCAGGCGTGTGCGGCGTGTTTCTGGCAGCGTAGTCCCGGTGGGGTTGTGGTGAGTCGGAATCGTGTAGAGAAATTTTGGTTTATGTATCTTCAAGTTCTCTTTGAGTGATTCTATGACAAGTCCGTTTTCATCCATGGCGATGGGGACAATGTTGAGGTGATGGTCTGCGAAGATCCTGGGTGCGACGAAGTAGGTAGTCTCTTCTACGAAGATGGTGTCGCCTGCTTGTGTGAAGAGCGTGCAGAGCAGGTCCAATGCGGAGGAGATGCCCGCAGTGACGAAGATGTTTTCGGGATCTGTCGGAAATCCATATCCCTGGCTGAGGAATTGCGCGAGGGCGAGGCGGAAGTATCCATCGCCCTGTTCAGCGCCATATTGCAGGAAGGACGGGTCGCCTTGTGCGAAACGTCCTTCTGCCGCGCGGCGGATCATTTCAAGCGGAAAGACGGATTGATCTGGTTCGCCCGCGCCGAGGTCAATGAGGTTGGACGGGATTGGGGATTGAGTGATGGAGTATGCCATAGGGAAAGTATAGCAGGAGAATTGTCAACTCTGGTTTCATCCTTCATCCTTCTGCCTTCATCCCTTCGACAAACTCAGGGCAAGCCTTTATAATCTTCCCAACACCAACTCAGGAGAGACGCATGCCCAAGCAGCAGGGTTCTATTGCACTTCCCCTCGACAAAGCAGAGATCATCAAGGATTATCGGCTTGCCTATCAAAGCAGGCAGGCGAGCCTTATCGGCAGGCGTGAAGTATTAAGCGGCAAGGCAAAGTTCGGTATTTTCGGTGACGGCAAGGAACTTGCCAACGTTGCCATTGCGCGTTCTTTTCAAAAAGGTGACTGGCGCTCGGGCTATTATCGTGACCAAACCTGGATGTTCATGCTGAATGTCATGAGCATCCAGGAATTTTTTGCGCAGTTGTATGCGCATGCCGATCTGGAACATGAACCGTCCACGGGCGGGCGTTCGATGAACGCGCATTTCGGGTCGCGCTATATCAACTCGGATGGTTCGTGGCGCAACCAAATGGAGATGTATAACGTAGCGGAAGATGTTTCGCCGACAGCCGCGCAGATGCCGCGTGCGGTGGGGTTGGCGTATGCTTCTGTGGTGTATCGGGGGCTGGAAGAATTAAAACAATTCAAAGAATTTTCAAATAACGGCAATGAAGTGACCTGGGCTACGATCGGCAATGCGTCTACGGCTGAAGGGTCATTCTGGGAGTCGGTCAATGCGATCGGTGTGTTGCAGGCACCGGCGGTCATCACCGTGTATGATGATGGCTATGGAATTTCAGTGCCGAATAAATTCCAAATGGTGAAGGGAAATATTCATACGATATTGCAGGGGTTTCAACGTGAGATGAATTCCACACCGGGGAGTCAGCGCGGCTATGAGTTGTATCAGGTGCGCGGTTGGGATTATCCCGCGCTTGTCGAAACATTTGCATCGGCGGCAGAGATCGCGCGCGAGCATCACATCCCGGCGTTAGTGCATGTGTATGACGTCACACAGCCGCAGGGTCACAGCACGAGCGGTTCGCATGAACGTTATAAATCTGCCGAGCGCATGCGGTTTGAAGAAGAGTACGATTGCATGCGCAAGTTCAAAGAGTGGATGCTTGAAAACAAAGTTGCCAACGAAAAAGAATTTGCGCAGTGGGAGAGCGAAGATTATGCCATCGTTGAAAACGTCCGCAAGCGGGCGTGGGATTCGTATCTCGCGCCGATCCTTGAAGAGCGCAACACCGTGATGGATATGCTGGACGAGATCGCAAGCACTTCGAATCAGGCGTCAGCGCTGCGGCTGCTACGGGACCGCCTCGCAAACCTCCCGTCGGTGATGAGGCGCGATATCCATAGCGCGGCACATGAAGCGTTAAGAGTCCTGCGCGGCGAAGCGAATCCATCCAAGGAAATTTTGATCCAATGGAAAAACGAAAACGATGAAGTGAATCTTGAACGATATGGTTCGCATCTTTACAACGGGACGGCTGTTGCCGTGAAAGAGATCAAGCCAATCTACTCTGACGCCTCGCCGACGATGATGGGCTTCGAGATCATGACGGCTGTGTTCGATGCGATGTTAGAACGTGACCCGCGTGTGATCGCGTTCGGTGAAGATGTCGGTTTTCTTGGCGACGTGAATCAGGGCTTCAAAGGGATGCAGGAAAAATATGGCGCGTTGCGGGTGAGCGATACGGGCATTCGTGAAGCGACGATCCTGGGGCAGGCGATGGGCATGGCGATGCGCGGACTGCGCCCGATCTGCGAGATCCAATATCTGGATTATGTTTTGTATGCGCTGCAGATCATGTCTGATGATCTAGCGACGCTGCATTGGCGCACGGTAGGCGGACAAAGCGCGCCGGTGATCATCCGCACGCGTGGACATCGCTTGGAAGGTATCTGGCATTCGGGTTCGTTGATGGCGGGTATTATACATTTGGTGCGTGGTGTGAATGTGCTGGTGCCGCGCGATATGACCCACGCCGCCGGTTTTTATAATACGCTGCTGAAAGCGGACGAACCTGCCGTGGTGGTGGAAGTGTTGAACGGCTATCGTGTGAAGGAACGCCTGCCCGATAATATCGGTGAATTCACTGTGCCATTGGGTGTGCCGGAAGTGATTCGTGCAGGGAGCGATGTGACGGTCGTGACATATGGCGCGTGTTGCCGTATTGTGATGGATGCGGCGGATAAGTTATCGAAGGCGGGGATCGATATCGAAGTGATCGATGTGCAGTCGCTGCTGCCGTTCGATATTCATGGCATGATCGTAGAGTCGTTGAAGAAAACAAACCGCGTGATCTTTATCGATGAAGATGTGCCGGGTGGGACATCCGCATATATGATGCAGGAAGTAATCGAGAAGCAGGGTGGTTATTTCCATTTGGACTCGCCTGCGAAGACGTTATCTGGCAAGGCGCATCGTCCTGCTTACGGGAGTGATGGTGATTATTGGTCAAAGCCGAATGTTGAGACTATCTTTGATGCTGTGTATGAAATGATGCATGAGGTCGATCCGGGGCAGTATCCGGTGATGAAGTGAACAGTTATCAGTGAGCAGTAAACAGTTATCAGTGAACAGTAAGGAGTATAGAATGAGCGAACTGAAACATGCTGGAAGTTTTCGTGAATTGATTGTCTATCAGAAGAGCCGTCATTTACAGCGCGAAATTAAGAATATTACGATGTCGTTTCCGAAAGATGAAAAGTTTTCGTTGACCGATCAAATCTGCCGCTCATCACGATCCATTGGGGCGAATATCGCCGAATCCTGGGCAAAGCGCAGGTATGAAAAACACTTTATCAGTAAGCTGACAGACTCGGATGGAGAGCAAATGGAAACTCAACACTGGATCGAAACTGCTTTGGACTGCGGATACATTAATCATAAAACAAGCCATCAACTGATTGAGAAGTGTCATGAAATTGGGCGGATGTTGAACGGCATGATGGACAAAGCAGATATGTTCTGCGGAGAACCTCCGCGCACAATGCGTGAAAACGCGGCAGCTTACTATGTCAAATCAGGCGATGACGTAACCGATACTGATAACTGATTACCGATAACTGATCACTTTGGAGAAAACTATGGCGACAAAAGTCTTGGTTCCATTACTCGGCGAAGGCGTTGAAGAAGTAACCGTAATCAAATGGTTGAAAAAAGTGGGTGATACAGTTAATGAACTTGAGCCGCTTCTGGAAGTGAACACTGATAAAGTGGACACGGAAATCCCTGCGCCTGCATCGGGGACGGTGTTGAAGATCATGGCGGAAGAGGGCGCACCGGCGAAGGTGGGGACGATCCTGGCATTTATTGGGAAGCCGGGGGAGAGTGTGGAAAGCGGAAGTTTGGAAAGTGCATCTCAAGTGAAGTCAACAGTGAGCAGTGAGCAGTCATCAGTTGCGCTGCAACCCGAGACCTTGGACGTTCGACGTTCGACTGATCTTGGTTTTATCTCTCCAGTCGTTGCCAAGATCGCGGCGGAGCACAGCGTGAGTTTGCAGGACGTGGCAGGCACAGGGTTACAGGGACGGATCACGAAGAACGATGTGTTGGGTTATGTCGAAAGTGGCAGGTCGAAGACCGTTGACCATAGACCGCAGACCACGGTCAGTCGTCCGCCGTCAGTGGTCACTACACTGATGATGGGTGACCAGTTGATCAAACACACCACCATCCGCAAACAAATTGCCGAGCACATGGTGATGTCCAAACACACGTCACCGCATGTGTTGACCGTGATGGAAGCGGACATGAGCCGCGTGGCGAAACATCGCTCGATGAACAAGGAAATCTTTGCTCGCGACGGTGTCAACCTCACGTTCACGGCTTATTTTATGATGGCAGTTGTCGCAGGCTTGAAGGCATATCCAACGGTCAACTCTTCATGGTCGGATGAAGGTTTGCTTATCCATAAGGCTGTCAATATTGGGATGGCAACCTCACTGGGCGAGGAAGGGTTGATCGTGCCGGTCATCAAAGGCGCGGACAATCATTCGCTTCTTGCGATGGCGCGTTCAGTCAATGACCTGGCGAATCGTGCGCGCTCAAAGAAGCTGCAACCGGATGACGTCAAAGGTGGAACATTCACGCTGACCAATCACGGCATCAGCGGATCATTGATGGCTTATCCAGTTATCAACCAGCCGCAGTGCGGAATATTAGGGGTTGGTGCGATGCAGAAACGAGTCGTTGTCATTGATGATGCAATTGCCATCCGCCCGATGGTGTATCTCTCGTTTGTGTTTGATCATCGCATTCTGGATGGTGCCTCTGCGGATTGGTTCTTGGCAAAGGTCAAAGAGACGCTGGAAAATTGGGCATAGTGCAGAAAACAGAGAATTAGAGAATGGAAATTGGAGATTAATTAAATGAGCGAACACAAAGATCATGCAGATCACGCCAGCGTGAAAATCCACCCGCCGGTGTTGACGTTGCTTCACTTGATCGCGGCGTTTCTCTTGAATCGAATACTGCCGCTTGTTGTGCCATTTGCATACATATTGCTTCTCAGTGGTTGGGCGTTCGTATTGCTGGCGCTTGGGTTGGCATTCATGGCAATTCGTGAGTTTTTCAAAGCGCGTACGACAGTGGATCCGCATGGGTCGGTGTCAACGATCGTATCGAGTGGTCCGTTTGGGTTCACACGCAATCCCATTTATCTTGGCTTTGCTTGTATGCTCATCGGCTTTCCACTAGCGTTGGGGACATTCTGGGGTTTGATCCTTGTGCCAGTATTTATCTTCCTCATGAACTCACTCGTCATTCAACACGAAGAGGCTTATCTGGAGAAAAAGTTCAAAGATGTTTACTCCAGCTACAAATCGCGTGTGAGGCGCTGGCTTTAAAGTAGAACGCGCGTTCTGATATAATTGGGTCAAAAGGAGCGTGTGACATGTCCATCCAAAAATCTGAAATTAAATTAAATGTGAACGGCAAGTCTGTCAATGCGTATCTGGCATTGCCTGCCGAAGGCGGCGGACCAGGTGTGTTGCTTCTCCATGCCTGGTGGGGTCTCAAACCATTTTTTAAAGAGGTTTGTGACCGTATCGCCGAGCAGGGATTTACGGTGCTCGCACCTGACATGCGTGATGGAAATATCGCGCAGACCATTGATGAAGCTAAAGAGTTGATGGAAAAGAGCGATGGTCAATTTGTTGGTGACATCGTGATGGCGGCGAAGGATCATTTGCGTGGAATAGTGCCGGGCAAGATCGGGGCGGTGGGATTTTCAATGGGCGCGGCCTGGGCATTGACCGCCGCGTCGTACGAGCCGGAAGAATTTGCCGCGATC
>JAYUGV010000107.1:0-12561 GCA_043767565.1 Anaerolineales bacterium | reverse complement strand
CGCTTTTCAGCGACTGAAGGGTCTCGGACAAGGCGTAGTAGAGATGCTTCGGGGCAAAAAACGCCCCTCAGCATGACATAATGTCCTTATCCATTATTCACGTTGAATAACGTCCCGAGGGCTTATACAGCTAAGAATCACGGTATTGTCAAAACCTTCGGACAATTTTATTGTTGAAGGCTTCTGAGATACAAGTCTTCCACTTTTTTCCGCGCCCAGGGAGTTCTGCGCAAAAACTTTAGGCTCGACTTGATACTCGGGTCGGTCGTAAAGCATTTGATGGTAATGCGGCCACCTAATTCTTCCCAGCCGTATTTCTCCACCAGATGGGTCAGGATCATTTCGAGCGTAATGCCGTGCAGCGGGTTATTGGATTGTTCACTAGTCATGGGTTAATCATTCGCCTTACGCACTCTCGCTCGAAGGTGGTCTGTGACCACCGTGTTTTGCAGGTTATTTCGCAGGGTCACAGACCCTGCGAGAGCATAAACTGCGTAAAGGTAAGGTGAGTTAATCATTCGTCCGGATAAAGATACGACAGTCACTGCTCAAAATGTGACTGTCGATTTCGTTCTACAAGCCTATCAAAGCGTGAGTCAATTTACTCAGGCTTTTCAGATTTTTCGGACTGCTCAGGCTTTTGGGGATGTTCAGGGTTTTCAGCCAGCTCGCGGATCTGGTCGAGCAGTTTCTGGATCTCCTGCCGTTCAGCAATGGCAGTGCTCAGCGAGCCTTTAATGGAAGCTTTCTCTTCTTCCGTAAGGTTGGTGAGAATGTGTTCATCGCGTGAGATCTGAATCCCTTTCTGCCTAAGCTTGATCTCGAGGCGTTTGCGATAGCCCTCATAAAACTCGGCTTCACTCAATGGCGGCACTGGCGCATTATCTCCCTGCGCCAGAATCCTTTCTATAATCGGCAGGAATTTGACCAGGTCCACTGGCTTCTCGATAAAACGGTTCACGCCAATAGATTGGGCGAACAGCTTATCCTCCGGCGCAACATAGGTGGCGGAGAGAAAAACCACAGGAATGGTACGCGTCTCGGGGTTGATGCGCAGACGATGGACCAGATTGAAGCCGTCCATTTTGGGCATCAGGATATCGGTAATGATGAGCGCTGGTCGCTCTTTCTGCAGAGCTTCGAGCGCCTCTTCCCCATTCCGCGCAGTGACCACGCGATAGCCCTTGAATTTCAGGGTGGCTTCGAGGAGGTTCAAAATATCGGGGATATCTTCAACAACCAATAGGTAGTTTTTTTGATCGGTCATGCCTTTATTTTAACTCCATGCCCACAGATTTGGGAGTTGCAGTATCGTTTCTTTCGTTTGCAAAACATCCCGCAGGCTTTCTCGAACAGGCTGTAAGCCTGCGGGACAATTCAAGCCAGGGATTAGCTCCCAAATGGATTTAATTTCTTTTTCTTTTCGTTTTTCAATTTGCGTTTTTCTTTTGGATTCAATTTGGCTTTTTTGCGATCTTCACGACCGGCTTTGTTCTTCTTATCATTGCTGCTCATACTGGTCTCTCCTCATCTGACGATCCCTGTGGAGTTAACCGCAAGCGCGCGCCTACAGTAACTGTTGATATATTCAGTATAGCACGTTCTCTCGATCCAATTCTGCCAAAAAGGATGAGGCAGTTATGGAAACATCTAACAGAGCTAGATCCGCCCCTTGGGACTCACTGTCATGGAAGACAGAACGGCGCACACTTTTTCACCGCTTTTAGTTCCGCGATGAAACCATCATAATGCATGTTAGACCTGGCTACCAAGTCTCTGACCGTCCCATCCGGTTCCCCGGCGGCAAACACCCGGAAGGCGTGGATCACCACACTCATATAGTTGAGTAATTCCTGTTTTGCTGTTTGCGTACAAACAGGTACAACAACCTCATTGGTATCCATGAAGATCTGTTGCATGGTAACCACTGGACCATCGAGCGTGGTTGGGGACGCATTGATCGCAGACTGATAGACTCGATCATACATACTCGCTTGACTGATGAGAGTGGCAGAGGCATCATCCACCATCTCCACGTCGCAGGGACGATAGAGCACATACCAGGCATATATCCCAACTACCGCAACGAGCAGCGTAACGATGAGTACGCCTGCAAGCAATAGATAACGGTTGAAAGGGTAGAGGGTACATATTCGAGAGGGGAGAGTAGTTGACTTCCTGTCTGTTTTCATCATGAATGCTTTATTCATTCCTATATTCTATTCGTTCAGCCAACTTTTGGTGCACAAACTCCCCAAAATCCGACGAGGCAATTGCTTTCTGCGCATCCCAAATTTTCATCGTCGTATTTGGGGGATTAAGGACAGAGGGGGCTTTCACGAAAACTCTCACTCAACACGGACTCAAATACCTATCAGGTATCAATCATGCAAGGCTTCTTGATTTATTGCGACCGATGAAGAAACCGATGAGGCCTATCGTTACCGCTCCAATAATGAACAGGGCAACGGGATCAAAACCGTTTGCCACGAGTCCCAATGCATTCAGACAGGGATCATTGAAGTGCTGGGCTTTTGTGATTTGATCGAGAGCAGACGATGTGTCCAGCAGCTTTTGGGTGCAGGCATATTGATTCCTCGGACTGAGCAGAATTTTAAACGCTTCGCCTCCCAACACGGCACCGATACAACTGTAGATCAAGATAATAAAAGTTGGTATTTTCCATTTCGACATTTTGTTCTCCTGCTACACGGACTCACGATCTTCAAGTGGTAAGCCTGCAAGTTCAGATTTGACAGGTTCCCCTAGCGGGTACACGTCAGCATGACACGAGTCCATCGTAACTCATGCGCGGACAGGACACGAGTCAGGCAAGACTCCATGAAAACCCGTCAGGCGATGTGCTGACGGTTCGACCTTCACTCACCATGTCGAAGCGTCTTTTCACGAGAACACCTCACTCAACACGGACTCAAACATCCCCTCCAGGTCTCGACAGGCTCGACCCAACGCCTGCCGCATGGACTCCGAGCCTCAAACGGCGAGTATCCTCCCACGCCGCGACTCGACACGCGCCGCCGCTGTGGGTTTTCCGTTGTGAAATGTGATGAGCAAATTCGCAGTTGTTAATTCGGACATGAGAACCACTTGTTCTATCCTGAGTATTTTCCCAAAACAAGACAGGCATTTTGTCCGCCAAGACCAAAGCTGTTCGAGAGAACAACTCGCAGGTTGGTTTGACGCGCTTTTTGGGGCACATAATCAAGGTCACATTCGGGATCGGGCGTTTCGAGATTGATCGTCGGATGTACAACTCCCTCTTCCAGCGACTTCACACATGCAATTGCCTCCAGCGCGCCTGAGCCTCCCATACAATGACCGATCATGGACTTTGTTGAACTAATGGGGATTTGATAAGCCCGTTCGCCAAATACGCGTTTTATGGCTTTTGTTTCCATTACATCGTTGACAACTGTCCCAGTGCCGTGGGCGTTGATGTAATCGACCTGTTCCGGCAAACAACCCGAATCTTCCAATGCCCATTGTATGGCATTGGCTGCACCCTTGCCTTCTGAATTAGGCGCTGCGCTGTGACCGGCATCTGAAGAGGTGGCATATCCGAGAACTTCAGCATAGATACGAGCAGACCTATCCAGGGCGTGTTCCAAACTTTCCAGCACGAGGATGCCGCAGCCTTCACCCATGACGAAGCCATCCCGTTCAGCGTCAAACGGTCGGGCAGCGCGGGCAGGTTCCTGACCATATTGTGACGCCAATACCGTCATCGCTTCGAATGCCTGCATCACATCGGGATGGATGAGCGTATCCACGCCTCCGGTAAGCATAACATCTGCCCGTCTGGCACGAATCTGGTCCAACGCCAGACCAATGGACTGTGTGCCGCTCGCACATGTGGCGGAGACCGTGTGGAACGGACCCGCAGCACCGGTATATGAACTGACGTAATGGCTTGGCATGTTGGGTAAACCGTTAATTAACGCGGTTGGATTAATACGGCTACCTTGAAGACGATGATCGAGGGCTGTTTGCAACAATACTTCAAAACCTGCATTGGCAGTTCCCAGGACCACTCCGCATCGTTCGCTTTGCGCTTGAATGACATCCACGGTCAGGTTGGAATCGGCGATTGCAAGCGAAGCAGCTGCCAGCGCCATTTGAGATGCGCGGGACATCCGCCGTGCATTCTTGGGAGGGATATCGTAGTCGGCTGGATCAAAATCCACTTCACCGGCAACTTGTGTTTTCATGGAGGCAGCATCGAAGCGGCTAATGTGCCGAATACCTGAGCGCCCGGCCAGCAGACCTTTCCAAAATTCATCCACATTGCCCAGGGATGTGATCGCCCCCAAACCGGTGACAACGACTCTTTGCTTTGACATTCTGTGTTCTCCCATAGTTATCTTTGCCAATCGGGTGAGTTATTTATTCTTCTTCCAAAATGTCGAGCAGGTCAAGTATGCGCTTGGATGCTTTGAAGATTTTACGAGCCTGCTTATCAATTTCAGCGGAGGCAAGAGTTCCCTGTGTGCCTGCAAGAGATAAATCGATACTGATCTGGGCAAGCGTTAGCGCGGATTTTTGAAGCGGGCTAGCGCCCTTTAATTTCGCAAGGGTTGCAGAGATTTCCTTTAGTTGCGGAGCGATGTCCTTCTTCGGTTTGACAACTACCGAGGGCGTCAGATCAGGCTCAAGGGTTATGATGATGCGGTCCTTATTTTTTGCAACCGTATACGTGTGGTTAAGATCTGACCGAATTCCTCCGCCAAAATGGACGCTGTATCCCGACAATAAGCCATCATAGATAATCTGACCTTTGTAAGGAAGGAGAACAGCTTCGACCATTTGCGGCAGGGCGTATGAAGGAATGACTTCGTCCAACGAATCTTGTATGCCATGCACTGCATAAACCTGGTCCTTATTGCCGATAAAGATCGAGCCTTTTTTCAGGTGACGCAGAATGAAGAAAGAACCTTTGATAAAGCTCTTCCATCTTTGAATGATTGCCAGTTCCTCGCCGGGAAGCGCATCTGGGTTTTCCTGCACGTAGGCTTCGATGAGTTCGGGGTTCTTCCATAGTTCGTCGCGTGCTTTGAGTTTCTTTGCGGTGGGGAGATTGGCGTATTCCTCCGACGAGGTGAGGCTTTTGTGGAAGCCGCCTTTTTGGTTGACGTAATATTGCAGCTTCCACATGAGTTCAAAAAATAGCTTTCCATCTTCAATTGTAAGTGTCATTGGCGATTCCTTTGAATAGTTTGAGTAAGGCAATTTTACTCGTTCAAATACAAAGTCGTTATATCGAGTATGCCTGCATGCCTGCTTTCATTGCGCCATTGACCGTGCCATCCACAAACTCTGCACCAGGAAAAAACCATTCTTCAGAGTCGTATTTATCACTTGAGTATTTATAGATGGCAAAATCCCAATTGTCCATTTTGCCGTTCCATGTAAGGCGGCAGATGGGCAAAGGCGCGCTTCGATCTGTCCGATCCAAATATAAAAATTTTCCCTTGAAGCGTGCTGAACAGCCTCGTTTAACTTTGCTTGGGAAAAAGGTGTTCAAAAGCGACGTGGATTCTTTCAGGTTTACACGATTGAATTCATCAATTAGCTTTTGTACCTCTTCTTGAATTTCAGCGGGAATGGCTTGTTTTTTTGGCATCATTATTCTCCGAATGATTGCGATAGCAGGCTTTCAAACAACCCCTCCAGGTCTCGACAGGCTCGACCCAACGCCTGCCGCGTGGACTCCGAGCCTCAAACGGCGAGTATCCCGCCCTCGCAGGGACTCGATGTCTCGACTCAGCTCGACAACCGCCCACGCCACCGCGCCCGTCAATTGCGAAGCACCCCGATAGAGAGCAAACTCTTTTGGCAGATGCAATGCCTACGATGCTCGTTCAACATTGGATTGTTTCAGAAATGTTTTTATTTCACCAATACGGACTGGATACGTGCGCGCAGTGCAGAGAGGTTCTGCCGCAACCCAGCCAGTGCCGCTTCAGCAACGTCGATGCGCTCACGTTCACTGCGGACGTAACGGGTGTATGGGGCAACACCATCTTTCATACGAGCGATGACACTTTCTTTCTCGTTGTTGAACTGAGTGGACAAAGCACCGAGCAACTTTGTTCGCAAAGTGAGCATTTTTTCCTTGAATTTGTCCTTGGCTTGTTTACGTTTGAAAGGGATCACAAAAAAGCCGAGGATGGCCAGGGTGCCAGCCGCCACAATACCAGTGATGTCCATGCTGGAGGAGAGTACAGCAATCGAGACGATCGTTCCCAAACCAACTGCGCCAGCTTCCAGCAGGGCGGTTTGAGCCACAGCAGCTTCGACACTAGCAGCTAGTTCGCTGGCTTCCTGATTGCGGTTGTATGTCTCCACGATGGTTTGAACACTCTTGCCGACGCTGTCGATCAGTTCGCGTCGACGAGTCTCACGCGGACCGTAGCCTTCGCCGACCAGGTGATCTAGGTTCTGTGCCCGGCGACGCTGTAAGTAACTCATGACCTGCTGCCATTCGTGCAGGTCTTTTTGCACCAACCAATCGATGAGACGTTGAACCTGCTCTTCGATCTGTTGTGGGACATCGGCAAGGACTCGCTTCTCGAACTCAGCACGAATCTTATCGCCGCGTATCAGGTTCTGCACATTGGTCAGGCGCAGGGTGGCATCGAAGAAATCGATGCCCCGTTGTTCGAGGCGGTATAAGATGTTCTCCACCTCAGCCAGCCGCGGAGGCAGTTCATTATTCAGTTCACGCTCATATTCTGTGATGACTGTTTCCAAGGAAGCAGCGGTTGTTTTATCTTCATTCAGGAATTCAGACTGAGCAGTAAGACTCTGCCCGGCTTGATCGATGAGACGTTCGGCTACACCCAAGGGGTTATTGAACTTGAGTTCCAAGCGTGCTGTATCGTCGAGAGTAGCATTGATAAACTGCTCTAGATCGTCGAGGTGGCTAAGACTGCGTAAACGAGTACGCTCAGCAGGATCAGACTCATAGAGGGCACGCTGGGCTAATTTGGCAGAAACAGGCACCAGCTTGGGTTGATCGCCGAGTATCGTGGCGGCATGTTTCAAGATGAAGTCGCGGACTTCTTGCAGCCCCGAGTCGCTTTCGAAGATATCCACTTTGTTCAGTACCAGAACGATCTTCTTGCCCCAGGCCAGGATGCGTTCAAGGAATTGGCGTTCACTTTCGGTAAGGGGATGGTCGGCGGAGGTGACGAACAACACCAGGTCGCTGCGTGGAATGAATTCATCAGTCAGCTGTTCGTGCTGGCGGATGATGGCATTCGTGCCTGGTGTATCCACGATATTCAGCTCCTTGAGGAGCGGCAGGGGATAGGTGTAGACGGTGAAGCTTTCGTCCAGCACTTGTTCAGCGGGGCGTTCACCCCACTTGACCAACGTAACCCGCGAGGTAGTGGGAGTGGCGCCTTCAGCCAACACTTTTTGACCAAGCAAGGCGTTGATGAGCGCGCTCTTGCCAGCGTTGAACTCACCTGCGATGACGATCAGGAAGAGTTCATCGAGTTGCAGGATGGCTTTTTGCAGGCTATCCATGGCTTCGCGCGGCAGGTCAAGCTTTGCCAGCGAAAGCTGCATCCCAGCCAGGGTTTCTTTTTCGTCGCGCAGGAATTGGGCTTGCTGATCGGTAAGTATAGATTGCCGCATGGGTTTCTCCTCATCAATGCCTATCGCAGGGACTCGATGTCTCGACTGGGCTCAACAACCACCGCGCCACCACGCCCGCATCATCCTTTATCGGATACATCTTCCATTGCCTGCATAATAACAAGTATAACGCCATCAATATTTTTCGTCACATCATTATTCCAAAAGCGGACCACTTTGTAGCCGAGCGATTCTAAATATTTTGTTCTCCCTTGATCGTACTCTTCCTGTTCCAAATGTTGACTTCCATCAAGTTCGATGATGAGTTTCTTTTGGATGCAGACGAAATCGGGAATGTACTTGCCGATGGCGTGTTGCCTTCTAAAGTTGACTCCCAACTGGTCGTTGCGGATGAGCGCCCAAAGTTTGCGTTCGGCAGGAGTCGATTCTTTTCGCAGTTCGATGGCGCGGGTTCTGGTTTTTGGATTGCTTCTTTTTGGGCGTGGCATATTTGCCCCATCCTAACCTTCCCCATTTGCGCCCCGCGAAGAGCAGCGGAACGAAAATGGGGAAGGGACAATTTCAACTCGGGCATACATAAACATATTCATTCCTATATTCTATTCATCCAGCCAACTTTCGAAAACCAGACTCCCCCAAATCCGACGAGTTATGATAATACTTCGCATCCCAAATTTCCATGTCGCATTTGGGGGATATGTCCAACGGACAGAGGGGGACTACGCCTTGAACGCCTCACTCAACAACGCCTCAAACAACCCTTCAACCTGCCGTTCACTCTCCCCCATCCTACCCCGCAGGGACTCGACCCGCGCCACCACGCCCGCAAACCTTTCGTGCAAACTTAGATATGAAATCGGTCTATTTTTCATCGGGAAATTTCGATCTTCACTTTGGAATGGTCGCGCAGATACCAACCCGCCTGTTCCAACTGCGGGTCGATCATTTCCTTACGGGTGCGTTCTTCAGAGAATTTGCGAGGCATGGTGGTTAGCGAAATCTATTCATGATCTATCTTCCGCGGCGTTAGCGTCGTTTTAGCCACATATCCACTATCGCACGCGTGTCGGATCTGAAGGAGGCAAATTCTTCATCGGTGAGCAGGCGCTCCAACTTCCAGCTTATTAGAATTTCCAGCGCGTGAGAGCGTTTCCAATCATTGAAACAGGTGGCAACCGTCTCATCGCTGGTGTGGATGTGTTTATACAGGTCAAGATAAGCATAGTGGTGTCCGCCCTCTTGCGTGTGGTCGAGGATACCGCCAGCTTCCTGCAAAATGCGCTGACACAGACGTTCGAGCGCCAGCGGTTTCAGGTGAGAGAGAGTCTTCCAGTCGGATTCGGGAAAATCACGTGGCATAATCAAACACCTCTATTGACAGCGGGGCTTTCATTTCCTTATGTGCGTGTTCGCCGTACATGCGTTCTTCAGAGAATTTGCGGGGCATATGTCCCCTTTGGGTTTAATGTTTGGACGCGTTGATGTCAAGGATACAGGAAAATGCACAATTGAACAAGTGGATAAACGTCACCAAATCCATCTACCTGTAAATCGGATCGGGTCTTACGCAGCCGGTAACTGGTCCTGTACAAGTGAGCGTGGTGAACACTTCAGCCTGCAACACCCATTCCCCATTCTCTGCGCGCTGCCATTTCGCGGCATACACGCCGGAGGCGTTAACCAAAAATCCATCGGCGGTGTAACTGCCTTGCCAGTTCCCCAATTCTTCTGCCAGTCCCCAATCTTCATTGATCGTGATCTCGCGCGGCGCGCGGCGATAGCTGGCGGTTGGGTCAGCGTGGAAGACTTCTGCCCAGCGGACGGCTTCTTCATCCGCGCCATGGTTTTGGGCGCTGCGTCCGGTCACGATGTGATATGTCGGTACGAGCAAGGTGCGAATGACTTCAACATCCTTGTCCGCAATGGCAATATTGAAGCGTTCACGCGCAGAGCGGATCATTTCTTCCGAGGTCGGTTTATTTTGCGACATACATTTTCCTTATTGTCAGTTTGGGGAAGGTTTAATTTATTAGGACGCTGATAAACGCTGATTCACGCTGAAAAAATCTGCGTTTGTCTGCGTTTTCAGCGTACACAAATCATCGCATCATCCGCCTGCGATCTTCACTTTATAGCCCAGTTTGATCAACACCTCGGCGATCTTCTCGCGATGTTCACCCTGGATCTCGATCATATCGTCTTTGATCGTCCCGCCGCTGCCGCAGACCTGCTTAAGTTTCTTCGCCAGCTCTTGCATGTCATCTTCAGAAAGCGCCAACTTTTTCACCAGCGTAACCGCCTTGCCGCCGCGTCCCTTTGAATCACGATGCAAATAAACGGTCTGTTGTTGAGGCGGGAGCGAGATCCCTTTGCGCGTACCAGATCCATTCTTCCGCAAATCGCCTTGTTGAGAAGTCCACACTATACGGTTTTGATTCTTTGTCATTATCACCTTGATGATCGAATGGGGTCACTCTCTTTTGCATGGCATTCACGCTACCCCGCTTACTCATTCGCAATGGAAAGGTTGACAAGATTTCCAAAAATGCCGATCAGCAGGGCAACACCCAGTGCAACGAGCGAAACATGCGGCAGAGTCCAAGCATAATCGTAACGGAAGACCGGCGTCAGGTCTACAATAGAAGCGCTGTAGCGGATGTGAATCCACCATGTCCCTATGATTGCCGCAAAGACAGCGGCAGTCGACAGCATCATCCGCAGCGCGCGTGACCGAAGCAGACTGCCGACTGCGAAGATCAAAGCGATCAAACCGGAAGCAACTGTGATCAAAGGTCCGCTGGGCGGCGTGCTTAGAAATAATATATGGAAGATCAGCCATGCAATATTAAGCATAATACTTCCGGCAGTTGTGGCGATCACTATTCGAATCAGCGCAGCCGATGATGGGAACCGCTCCATGATGACTCGCGTCATGAAAATACCCAGCCCAAAGATCGCCCCAATGATCAGCCCCTGCTCCAGAGATGCGATGAAGCGAGCTGTGTCAAGAAAATCCGGCAGGTTATAGGTAAGATACACTTGAATACCCACGCCCAGCGCCGCGCCCAGGAACGCCAACACGTAGGCGCTAATGAGGCTGACTGGTTCCTGGATCAATCGTTGTAGAATCCATTCCACAGACAATCGAAAGCGTATACGTCCCTGCACAAAAGCTGGCAGGTTCCCGGCTACTTTTTGGATCAACAACAGAGCCGCAATTTTTCTTTCATTATCCGTTTGATCCAACACAACCCGCACAGCAGAAGCCGACCGCAGATGTCCGATCAGTTCCGCTGCCGTATCACCGAACTCGGAATCTTCAAGCGCGAACTCCCCAAGACGCTGCAAAAGATCCGCTTCGAGCTGAGAATTGTCCCATATGCTTTTGGGTTGTGTCAGCTTCAGCACCCCCTCGAAGATCTCGCGGCGTAGAAACACATTGTCCGAATTGATCCCGATCTCCAGCAAGGAGCCAGTCGTGTTTTCAGGCAAGCCCGTTGGAATGACTTGAATTTCCGAATCGTTTGTAAGGTGTGCAATAATGCGCCCGACAATTGTCTCGTTATGTTTCCGTAACAGCTTTGAAGACACTGCGAGTCTTTCACGAGGATTTCCAACTGCCTGCCACCATTGAACATCGTTATAACCATACGTCAAAGCCTGCGATAACATGAAATGGCTATAAGTATCCATGTTGATCTTTTTGCGTTCCAAATCAATCAGGGCAAATTTGGTCAAACCCAGGTTGTAGGTCTCATCTGTGGCTTTCCATTGCACGAGAGCACGCTTGAGCAGTGCATCAGTATCCCCATCGCGGAGCACCCACCCGTCACGGCTTCTACCAATTGTCGAGGCTTCAAGCGGGATGTTGAAGATACGCCTGATTGCTTTCATGATCTCATCGGCTGAGTGTGGTCGCAGCGCCGGGTCGGCAGAGGTGATGCGCCGCAAGACATCGGTCAACAAGGGCGGCAGCTTTTCATTAAACTCGCGCGGATCAGGTAATTCCTGCTTGGAGTTGAGTTGCTCCATGCTCAATTGTCTTTTCCCATTCCACGGCAATTGTCCCGTGAACATTTCGTACAGCAAGATACCAAAGCTGTAAATATCAGACTTGGGTGTTATCGCCTTCATTTGGATCTGTTCAGGGGGAGAATATGGCGGCGTACCATGCCCAGTGTGGAAAGCCAGCGTAGAGGTTGAGACCAGGCGCGCCAATCCGAAGTCCGCAAGGTAGCAATTTCGATTCAGATCTAGTAACACATTAGCTGACTTAAGATCGCGGTGAATGATCCCCTGGGCATGCAGGTAGTCTAATGCGGAGGCGATCTCTGTTCCATACCGCACAATCTCTTCAATCGAAAGAGGCGCTGTCTTGATCTTTTGGGTTAATGTACCGCCGGGAATATATGGGCTGACCATGAAACGCATCTGCCTATCGAAGCCGTACTCAAGGACAGGCAGAATATTGTGGTGCTGAAGCTCGACCAGTCTTTCCAACTGGCGCTCATCCCTGATATCGTCCGCTTCGGCTTCATCCGATTCTGGAACTTCGTTGAACTTGACCGCGTAAATCCGGTTCTCATCCTGATGCAATGCCGACCAAACCACCCCCTGTCCGCCCACGCCGATCTGTTCGAGTAATTTATATTGTCTGAACTGGGACCCATGTGTCAGTGCATTAAATAATGGATGCAGGCGAGGTACTGTCATTGCTATATTATATGATGATATGAGTAAGAATCATTTTATTCCACTTACCTGGCAGCCAATATCAAAGACGATATGCACTTCATAACCGGTGGGTTGTAGGGCATTCGAGAATTGGATGAAAATATTTCTTGTTGTCGCATCCAGGATTGTAAGGTCTGCACCTCCCACCCAGTTGCCTTCGGTCGGAATATCGCTCGGGGAATCAGGGTCCGATTTGTTCCAGAT
>JAYUGV010000106.1:0-5043 GCA_043767565.1 Anaerolineales bacterium | reverse complement strand
CAGAAAGCATGGCGGTAAAGGAACGCTTTTCCAAATCAGCTTCGATGACTGAGACTTCGGCTTCTAATTCAGCACGCAAACTCGAATCATCCAGCTGGGCAAGTTCGAGGGTGTCATGCAGGCGGCGCGAAAAGAGCCGCCAGGATTCGACTTCGGCTTTCAGGACGGTATATTGCTTCATCAAACGCTGGGCTTGCGAGGCATTCCCCCAAAAATCAGGGGCTTCTATTTCTTTTTCAAGTTGGGAAAAGGTGGCTTCTTTAGACTCGAAGTCAAAGACGCACCAGTAACTGGCGGGTTAATTCCTGGGCAGAATTCAAACGATTTACGAGATCTTGCATGGGTGCTCCTTTATATTCTGGAGTGCGGCGGCTTGCCGCCGCATACGCAGGAGCAAGCTCCTGCATTCCAGATTCATTTCCCTAAAATTCCTTCAACAAAAGCATCAGGGTCAAAAGGCGTCAGGTCTTCGGGTTTTTCGCCAAGACCCACGAATAGGATCGGCAAGCCAAGCTCACGCTGGATGGCAAATGCAAATCCACCGCGGGCCGATGAATCCAATTTCGATAAGATCACACCTGTCACACCGACTGCTTCTTTGAAAGCCTTTGCCTGCTGCAGAGCATTTTGCCCGGTAGTAGCATCGAGCACCAACCAGACCGCATGCGGTGCGCCTGGCAGGGCTTTGCCGACAACACGATTGACCTTCTTTAGTTCTTCCATCAAATTGAATCGTGTATGTAAGCGACCGGCAGTATCGATGATGACCATGTCTATGCCACGTGCAACACCTGCTTGAACAGTATTGAATGCGACTGCGCCCGGGTCTGACTCAGGTGCGCCTGATACAACTTCGACTCCGATTCTTTCACTCCAGACCTGCAACTGATCAACTGCCGCGGCTCGAAATGTATCTGCCGCGCCAAAGAGCAGACTCTTTTTCTCAGCTCGAAAACGTTGACCTAGTTTCGCGATCGTTGTCGTTTTACCAGAGCCATTCACACCGACCACCAAAATAACGGATGGTTTATTCGTCCACTGTAGCGCGGGCGGGGCATCGAGTCTGGCGCGCAGTTCAGCTTGCAGCGCCTCCGAAAGTTCATCGGAGCGGATCAGGCCTCGGGTCCGCACGAGGCGCTGCAGTTCATCCAAAACAGTGCTTGTGGTATCGAGTCCCAAGTCTGCTTGAAGGAGGAGCGCTTCGAGATCGTCCCAGGTTTCTTGTGTAATTTCAGTTGCGCCAAACAGAGTGGCGAGCTGTCCAAATGTGGTCTTGCTGGTTTTGGCAAGCCCGCTTCTCCATTTTGCAAAAAAGTCAGCCATGACGGGCGATTATATCATGTGGGTTGTGTGTTATACTTTTTTACGATTAGGGCACAAACCCCCA
Organism: Anaerolineales bacterium; assembly: GCA_043767565.1. Taxonomy (GTDB): domain Bacteria; phylum Chloroflexota; class Anaerolineae; order Anaerolineales; family Villigracilaceae; genus Defluviilinea. Next base: position 3,656 of record JAYUGV010000106.1, on the reverse strand, counting down.
ACAAAACTTACAAGCATAAAGGTGTACTACTATGTCAAACGAACCTATTCACTTAACCGATGCAACCTACGAACAAACTGTTCTTCAATCAGAAATCCCCGTGATCGTAGATTTCTGGGCGCCGTGGTGCGGACCCTGCAAAATGGTCGCTCCGATCCTGGATAAATTCGCCAAGGAATACGAAGGCAAGCTTTTAGTCACGAAGATCAATACCGACGAAAACCAGGAATGGATGATGAAATACGGCATTCAGGGCATTCCCACCATGTTATTCGTTGCAAACGGAAAGATCGTTCACCGCCAGGTTGGCGCTTTACCCGAGCGCATGCTGCGCGATACCCTTACACAATTCATGGAATCGGTAAGCCAGCCCTAGTTCATAAGGAATGGAAAAATGAATAAATTCACTGTCCTCGCACTGGTCTGTGCAATCGCACTGGCAGCCTGCCTGCCTGCGCCTGTTTCGACAAACCCCACAGTTGTTGTGGATGTTGCGGGGACTGTGAACGCCATTGCCGGCACTGCTAACGCTCAAACCCTTACGGCTCAACCCTCCCCGACAGTTGTTCCTCTACTAGATACCGCAACTCCCCTTGTAGCGGATGTGTCAGCGACCCCTTCGAATACAGCGGTTGTCAACACTGATACCCCCCAACCGAATCTGACCACCACGCCTGTCACCGCAACCAGCGGGACAGATGTTCCTGGATTTACGTTTACACCCACTGCTGGCTCCGGAAGCACCTCGCCGACTTTGACACCGACACTCGGGGTCCTTACCTACGGGACGCTGCCTCCATCGAACAGACCGTTCATGGATATAACGCTGGTCAATAAATCCAAACGCCAGGCTTATATTTCCCTGCAGGTGGTTACCGATCAAGGGTATACGATCATCGAATATCCTGTAAAGGGTTCCATTAAAATCAAGGCGCCAACCGGAGAATATACATATGTAGTCTGGGTTGGCGGCAGGCAGATCGTTGGCTACTTTAAGCTGGGTTCATCAAGTGACCTGACCATCACTATATACAAAGACAAGGTCACTATTAGCAATGGATCAGTGTCTTATCCATAGCAGGTTAAGTAGACTTTGGCAGATCCGCTTCCGTTACATCAAGTGGCGCGGATTGACAACCTTTGTTATTGTTATCAAGTAGCAAATCAAATTCACCCAAGGGAAATTTCATTTGAATGAAAAGAAAAACTGTTATTTACACCATGCTAATGGTGGTCTTGATTAGCGCCTGTAGCACATCGGCAAATCCGCCAACTTTGAGCAACCAGGAGACCCAGAACCCTGCGCTTCCAACTACATCCATCCCGGAAACACAAACAACAATTCCCACCGTAACAAGCACTTCAACAAATACGCCCATCCCGACCTTAACCTTCACGCTGGAACCATCGCCAACAATTGCGCCGGTTGATACGTCAACGGCTACGCCCAGACCGTGCAACCAACCGCTTACCTCCTGGAAAGCCCCCACAACAAAATTCTCAATCGTGAATGAGACAAAACCAAAAGGGACGATCATACTTGCAATGTCGGTTCTGACGGACCTGGGCGAGTGTGGTTACCTAATCATTACCGGGGATAGCTTTAACGGTCCGGTTGGTGGATACAGCGCCTTCGCATACGTAAATGGTGATAAGAACTTTACCGTGTCTGGAAGCTTCCTCATCAAAAATGTTCCATATAAAATCATTGTCAGAAACGACCGGATCATTGAATCATATGCTTGTTACCCCCATTGCTAAACCATAGAAAAAACAATATGAAAAAATACATCTTTTACATTGTAGTGATTATTGGCGCATTGATATTTTCTGCGTGCGCCGCTTCACCTGCCGCGTTGCCAACCCTAAATCCAATCGACCTTCAAAGCACAGCTTTTGCCGCGGCATTTACGCTCATTGCTGAAACTCAGGCAGCAATTCCAACCGTAACTCCAATCCCGCCCACTGAAACATTAACCCCAACTTCCCAGCCCGCCAACACACCCATTGTTCTGGCGACCGAAACATCGATTACTCTGCTGCCCGCCACAGCACCAACCACATCCAATCCCGATGAATGCAACAAGCCCATTTCAGGTTTCAGCGGACCAGAGACAACCATCCGGGTTGTCAATAGTACTGGTCAACCCATCGCTGTCTGGTTTCAAGTCGTCAAAACAGCATTTGGAGATTGTGGTTATGTTGTCATTCCCCCGTTAGCAGCCGGAGCCGATTTTAGTTTTAAGATTCCCCAGAGTTGTTATGCTACCGGTGCATATACAACTGGTGAGAAGAAGATCACATTTGACAATGTTCAATATCCAATTTGCGCCAACAATCCAGATAAGTGGACCCTGGTCATTAAAAAAGATTTCACTAGTTTAGAGTCGCCATAAGATCTTGGAATAGTTATGAACAAACAGGGCTTCACTGATCTCAGTGAAGCCCTGTTTTATTTTTACAAAAGAACAAGAAAAGCGATCAATGGAAAAATCTGTTAGGCTGTATCCAGCTTGCTCACCGCGGCGAGACGGGCATTCGTCAACCTTATCAGCTCCGCTACTGGCAACTTGATATTTAATCCTCTTTGCCCGCCGGAGACGTGGATCTCAGAATGATCTTGCGCGGACTCGTCGATCACTACTTGAAAGCCTTTATTGATCAATGCCAGTGGGGAAATGCCGCCAGCCTGTAAGCCGGTCAATTGTTCGGCTTCGCGTTCGGTGGGCAGATATACTTTCTTTTCGCCGAGGGCTGAGGCAAGTAATTTCAAGTCCACATTCGAGGGACCGGGGACAACGACCAGTAAGGGTTTCCTGGGTTTGTCACGGGTGACGACAATGGTTTTGAAAACCGAAGCAGGCTCAAGGTCAAGAAGACGCGCGGTTTCCATCGCGCCATGTTTCTCGGCAGAGAGTTCATACACCGTATATTGGATCTTGCGCGCATCGAGCAGTCGGGTGACGTTATTGGTGATCGCCATTGAAAAAATCCTTTTTCGATTTTACCAGACCAGTTTCTTTCATCTGTCGTTGCAAAAGCCTGTTAAGCATTTGGGCTTATCTGACAGCTCTGCGAGCGTAGTAAAATAAACCGCATGAAATCCATTACCCGCAATGCACCGCTTGAAAAGTTTTATGGGCAACTCCCTGATAACTACAACCTGGCAGAACGCGAAGTAGTTGAGCGGGCGTATCGGGTGGCGGAGGCGGCGCATGCGGGTCAAATGCGCCATTCAGGGAAGCCCTATATCACGCATTGTCTGGAAGTAGCCGGGATCCTGGCTGAGATGGGTGCTCCGGCTGAAGTTATTGCCGCCGGGCTACTGCATGATACAGTGGAAGATACAGCTATCACGCTTCAAGACCTACGGACAGACTTTGGGGAAACAGTGGCGAATCTAGTGGACGGTGTCACGAAGCTTACCAATCTGCCGCGCGTCTCACGTGGTGATATGCACACCGACGATGACAAAGATGGAGCCCCGGAAACAGAAGAAGTCAACGCCAAAAGCCGCAAACAGGATCTGGCATCTGAGACCCTGCGCAAGACTTTTCTAGCGATGGGTGATGACGTCCGTGTGGTGTTGATCAAACTGGCAGACCGTCTGCACAACATGCGGACGCTCCATCACATGCCCGAAGAAAAGCGTAAAC
>JAYUGV010000105.1:0-12744 GCA_043767565.1 Anaerolineales bacterium | reverse complement strand
TCATCACAGCGATCACGACGATAGCGATCAAAGCCAGAATGATCGCATATTCAACGAGACCTTGACCTTTTTCCTGAGTTGCAAGTAACATAATATATTTTCCTTTCTCAAAATATGCTTGAGGACCGATCTCAAGTTCAATATCATGATGGAGTATTGTGAATAAGGTTACAAGACTTTATGAATTAATTATGACAAACTTCCTCTGTTTTGCGAGCTTGGAATATCAGGATAAGGCTTCTGATGCAGCTATTATTTTGTTGATGATATAGAATAATAGGATACTCGGATCGGCAAATATAAAAGGCCTCTCATTTGAGAGGTCTTTTATATTTTCTGCGTAGAAATTTTTTACTGCGTGATCTGATTCTGCTCAGGGACAACGATCGCCATGATCAGATATGCCAGCAATAGACCGCCGTGTAAGCCGAAGAAAGCCAGCACGAAGAGCAGACGCACCACGGTCGGGTCAATGCCGAGATAGTCACCCAGCCCGGCGCATACGCCCGCGATCATGCGATTGGATTTACTGCGAGTCAATTGTTTTGTTTCTGTGTTCATTTGATTACTCCTTGTTTGATTTCTACAAGGACATACGCAGTGTGTTTTGAAAAGTTGCGCCCTGGCATTAATTTGGAGTCTGTCAGCTTGCTGACGGCAGAGTCTTATTTATACTTCCTGCTCTCTAAATAATTCGCCACAGCCGCCCAAAGTAAAGCCAACCCGATCAACAAATAGACGACTGCCTGCATGCCCAGCCATTTGAGCTGAGATGTTCCAAATGCTGTGAACAATATTCCAACGCTGCCGTAGAAGATCGTGTTTCGCACATAATCTGACCCAACGCGTTTGGCTTGCAAAATATTCTTCTGCAGGAGCAATTCCATATCGCGGACTTGTTTCTCATGCAGATTCTTGCATGCCAATGAATCTCCGGCGTGCGCGGCACATTCCGTACATAAGCCGCGCTGGCAGTATTTGCATAACCCAACTGCAGTTTTTTCAGGGTGGTAATAACAATTCAATTCTTTCCTCTTTCCTTGTATACCAGTTTACTTGTCTACTCTCTCCAGCGGATGCCTCAACACCGTTTTCAATTTCGCCGGATCAGCCTTGCGCGGATCACCGAGATAGATTTCGTGATGCTTCCCGTTCGGTCCGACGCGATCGCGATAGCCATTCTCCAGGGCGAAGGCGCACATGCGCTCGACAGTGGCGGGTTCGGCAGCGTACGATCCGATGTGCATGACTTGCATACACAGACCTTCTTCAAAATTTACCAGCCGTAATTTGGAAAGCGCCGGACTGTCGCCTTTTTTCTTTTTGACCTCTGCCAGTCCCTCCGCAAAAACATCCTTTGTGATGACATCCGGTTGCAGGATCATCAACGTGTAAAACCAATTGTCCTTGACGGTGATATCGAAGAAACCATCTTCCACCCACCAGAGCCCCTCGAGCGCCATGACAGGATAATCCACTGCATTTGTTTTACGTTTCTTGAGCATAAACTTAAGTGTGTATGAAATTGAATACACGGCTTGCGTGGCTTCTTGAAAGGCTGGTGAATTCCCCGGCTCTTTGCCTTTCTCGATCGCGCCGTCGATCATCGCAAATTGCAGGCGCGGCACTTTGATGATTTCCACTTTCTTTGCCGAAGGTTGATACAGGGTCTTCAAATCTTTTTTGAGGTCAAGTATTTTCATGAGAGTCTCCTTTCGCATGTACTTGTGTACCTGTCTACTTGTTTACTTTTCATGCTCGCCTTTATGAATAACATCTTTCCCGTATTTCTCTTGCAAGGCATCCACCGCCTCTTGCAGCTTGCGTGACTTCTCGCTGTTCACGTCCCATAGACCCAGCTGCCGGATCGGTGTACCGAGTCCGCTGATGCCTACGCCGATCAACCGCACGGCTTGATTCGGTTTGCGGACTGCCTTCAGTAATTCTAATACCGCTGTAGCAATTTCATCTTCCATATCGGTGGGGTTATTCAGTGTCGTTTGGCGCGTCACTGTGGTGAAATCGGGCCAGCGGATTTTCAGTTTGATCGTTTTGCCAGCCAGATTATTTTTACGCAGTTGCTTCGCTACCTCAGCCGACATTTCGCGCAACGTCTTTTGCAGCAGCTTGTCATCGCGCACATCGCGCGAAAACGTATTTTCCTGACTGATGGATTTTGTCTCGCGTTCGGTCTCGATGGGCCGATCATCGATTCCTTTTGCATGGCGTGACAACTCACGTCCATTTTCACCGAACAGGCGCAGCATTTCACTCTCGGGCCATTTCGCAATATCGCCGATCGTATGGATACCCAACTCCGTTAAGCGTGCAGACGTTTTCGGACCGACGCCCCACAACATATCCGCAGGCAGTGGATTTATAAATGCCGCCTCTTCTCCGAAGCCGACAACGGTTACAGCATTCGGAGGTCCTACTTCGCCCTGAGCGGAGCGTATTTCGCGCAGTCGAAGGGCTTTCCCAACCTCGGTAGCGATCTTTGCCACAAGTTTGTTCGAGGCGATCCCAATCGAGCAGGGGAGTTGTAATTCGATGTTGATGCGGGTTTGAAGTCCGCGTGCGAGGCGTTCGGGGTTATCTTGAATGTCAGAGATATCGAGAAAAGCTTCGTCGATGGAGATCTGCTCAACAAGACCGGTTACGTTATGGAGAATATCCATCACCTGCTTCGAGACTTCGCGGTAGATGCGATGATGCCCGGGCACAATGATCAGCCCCGGGCTGAGTCTGAGCGCTTTACTCATCGGCATGGCGCTCCGTACCCCCAACTTCCGCGCCGCATAGGAACAGGACGCCACGACCCCGCGTTCATCCGGTTTGCCGCCCACAGCAAAGGCTTTGCCGCGCAGTTCGGGATTGCGCGTTTCCTCCACGGCGCAGTAAAAAGCGTCTAGATCAAGGTGTAAAATGGTACGGGGCATGCGTCCATTATAAGTAAAAAGAGTCATTAATATGATATTGAATAATCGTTGCAGAAACGTTATACTTCGTGTGTTCGGAACTTTTGCAATTTTTTGAACGTCGTTATGAATTGGATGAGCTAAAGAGGAGAATGACTATGAAATCACGCTTGAAAATTACGTCGATCATGTTGTTGTTTGCATTGGTTTTGTCGGTGATGCCCGCACTGGCATTGCCATCCCAGGCATCTGCCGCTGCTTGTTATCAGGCGCAGTTTGTCTCAGATGTGACCGTACCTGACGGCACAAAATATGACCCCAACACCGCCTTCAAGAAAACCTGGAAGTTAAAGAACATCGGCACTTGTGCCTGGAGCAAAGCCGATGTGTCCATGGTTTTCGATAGCGGCGCGCAAATGGGCGCACCTGCTTCGGTGGCATTGACCGCCGATGTAGCTGTTGGCGGTACGCTGGAAATCAGCGCTGATATGAAAGCGCCTGCCACTGCTGGTCGCTATATCGGCTATTGGAAATTCAAAGGCGCGCAAGGCACAATCTTCGGCATTGGCGCAACCGCTAATAAAGCCTGGTGGGTTGAGATCAACGTGGTGGGCGGAGGCGGTACGACTGCCGGTGTTGTATATGACTTCACTGCGAATGCCAGTTCTGCCACTTGGTCCAGTGGCGCGGGCGGGTTGACTTTCCCCGGTACTGATGGCGATGCCAAAGGTTTTGCGTTGAAGAAAGACAAACCGAAATATGAAAACAACGTGGAAGGCACGCAAGCCGGTTTACTCTTTGCTCCGCAAAACATAACGAACGGCTTTATTCAAGCGCGCTACACCGCTTTCAAAGTGGAGAGTGGTGACAAATTTCAATCCACGATCGGCTGTGAAGCGGGTGCAACCACTTGTTATGTTGCATATCGCCTTGATTATGAAGTAGGCGGCGCGATCAAGACCTTCTGGTCCTTCCGTGAACGCTATGAAGGTTTGACCTATAACGCCAACATTGACCTCACGCCCCTGGCAGGGCAGGAAGTCAAATTTATTTTGTATATTTCTGCGTATGGTTCGCCAACTGGCGACCGCGCGTTGTGGGGTAACCCGGTTATCGTGCGTAAGGGCAGCAATGTCACACCGCCGCCGGTAGTGACTCCCACGATCACGAACACCCCGGGTCCTATTACACCCACCGTCCCGCCTTCGGCTTGTGACAAGGTTCAATATATTGCTGATGTGAACTTCCCAGATGGTTCGATCCTGCAACCCGGTGCGGCTTTCACTAAGACCTGGCGTTTTAAGAATGTTGGTACTTGCGCATGGAGCACCTCCTATCAGATCGTATTCTTTAGCGGTGAGAAAATGGGTGCGTCTTCCTCGGCAACATTCCCCAAGAATGTTGCAGTTGGTGAAACAGTGGATGTATCCATCAACCTGGTCGCACCTTCTGCGGCTGGTTCCTATCGCGGCTATTGGATGTTTAAGAATGCCAGCGGCGCGTTGTTCGGTTTAGGCACACAAGGCAACAAACCTTGGTGGGTTGATATCAAAGTTGCTGGTCCAACCGTCACCCCCGGCGGACCGACTGCCACGCCCGCGCCTTCCAATACACCCGGCGGACCAACCGCAACACCGGTAGCTGGCACAGCCTATGATTTTGCCGCCAACGCCTGCAATGGCACCTGGTTCAGTGCTGCAGGTCAACTGCCGTGTCCGGGTACCGAAGGCGATGCCAAAGGCTTTGTTTTGAAGGTGACCAATCCCAAACTCGAAACCGGTGCTACTGATACACGCCCGGGTCTGCTCACCTTCCCGCAGAACAAACAGGATGGCTACATTCAAGGTTTCTATCCGCCTTTCAAAGTGCAAACTGGCGATCGCTTCCGCTCGACCATCAACTGCGAAAACGGTGCCACGAATTGTTATGTCGCTTTCCGGCTTGATTATCAAACCGGCACCGATCCCATCAAAACATTCTGGGGACCGTTCCTCGAAAGATATGAAGGTAGCGTCTACAACGTGGATATTGATCTGAGCTCATTGGCTGGCAAGGATATCAAATTCATCCTTACCGTGCTCTCCGCTGGTTCTGCCGCCGGTGACCGCGCTACGTGGGTGGGTCCGTACATTTATCGTGGCGGCGGCGCGCCAGTCGTACCAACGAACACGCCCGCTCCATCAGCAGCGCTCTATCAGAATGCGAAATACAATTTCAAATTCACACTTCCAACCGGCGCCGCGATCGCCAGCCAGGCTGATAATACGGGTCGAGTTAACTTGCCGATCTCATCTGGTACCAACCTGAGTGAGAAATACATTCAAGTGAATGTTGTCGAAGGCGCAAATCCCTGTGTCAGCCCGGCAGTTGGCGGCACACAGAACGCGCCTGAAAACGTCACGCTCAACAATATTCAATTCGTCAAGCTAACGGGTTCGGAAGGCGCGGCTGGCAATATCTATGATTGGGTTACGTATGCAACGACTCGCAACAATGCCTGTATCACCCTTGCCTTCATTTTGCATTCAGTCAACCCCAACAACTTTCCTGTTCCGCCGCCAGTCTTTGACAAGAACGCCGAATCCGCTGTCTTCACAACGATCATGAATTCCTACAACCTGATCACTCCGTAGGATGAAACCCGCATCATTCGGGACGAGAGGCCTGGTCCGTGTGACCAGGCTTTTCTCTCCCTTCTAGTTTTTTCGCGCTGAGCGAAAACGAAGGACGTCCCGCTCGCAGTCGAAGCGCCTGCTAACCATAACCTATGTCCCTCGATCGCCCCACCATACTCCTCGCTGACGATGACCCCACGATTGCAGACAGCCTCGCGCCATTTCTTGAGCGCGCTGGCTTTCATGTTCTGGTCGTGTCTGATGGCGTAAGTGCGCTCGAAAAAGCCCAAGCTCATCATCCTGAGTTGATCATCCTCGATGTGCTCATGCCGCGCATGGACGGTCGTGAGACTCTACGTCGTCTGCGCAAGATCAACATTTGGACCCCGACCATTTTGCTGACACAAGTGGGGGAGGCATCTGAACGTGCCCTGGCATTGGAAGAGGGCGCAGACGATTATCTCAACAAACCATTTGACCCGCATGAATTGCTGGCGCGCATCCGTGCAGTGTTGCGGCGGGCACGTCCGGGTGAACGTTCATTGTCCGCGGCGTGGCTGTTGACTGCTAAAGAGCTGACGCTTGATCGGCGCGCACGGCGTGCAACATTGGCTGGCAAAGTACTGGAATTAACGCCTAAGGCATTCGCCGTTCTTGAACATATGATGACGCATCCCGATGAAGCTGTGACACGCGAACGTCTACTGGACGTGGTCTGGGGTTGGGAGTATCCTGCCGGTACTCGCACTGTTGATACCCGCATGGCTGAACTCCGCCGTGCCTTGAACGATGACCCGGCTGAGCCGATCTTTATTGAGACGATACCGGGCGAAGGCTATCGCTTTGTTGCCCCTGTGCGCGGTGAGGGATAAAGTAGCATGATGAATTTCATCCGCAGAAGGTGGCGAAGGATCTTATATTTCACATTACCGTTCGTTGTGGGGCTGGCCTTTGCTATTGTTGCTCAAATGTTATTGCCGAGTGTCTTCCCGGTCCTTTCTTCGGTTGATCTTGGTCCAGCCGCTTTTGTCTTCGGCATGACCATCCGCAACCCGGGGGTGGTCGCTTTTGGATTTGGTTTCATTATTACCGCCATCATTTTACTGATCTATTATTGGGACCGGCGCCGCATTCTCCAAACGCATACACTGTATGCTGACTATTTGCAGGAAGCCGGAGATAAACGTAAAAATTTTTTGCGGAGACTCGATCATGAGATCAAGAATCCGCTGACAGGTTTGCGAGCCGCGCTCGTCAATCTTACAGAGGAGAAAACAGAAGAGGAACGTGATCGTGCTGTAGGGAATGCCGGACGCGCGGTGGAACGTCTTACACGTCTGTTGACCGACTTGCGGAAATTATCCGATTTGGAAGAACGCGCCATCGAACGTTTCCCGGTCGATGTGCCCGAGTTATTGGAAGATGTGGTCACGGCTGTGCGGATTCTGCCTGCACATGAAAAGCGTGAGATCAGTGTCTTAATTCCGAAGGTGCCGTCGCCGTTTCCCATGATCACCGGTGACCGAGACCTGTTGCTGCTCGCGGTGTATAACCTCGTTGAAAACGCACTCAAGTTCACATCCACGGATGATTCGATCGAAGTCCGCGTTATGGAGGATGGACGCTCGATCGTCATCGAAGTAGCGGATTCGGGCACGGGCATCCCATCCGAAGATCTATCCAAAATATTCGAAGAGCTATATCGTGGCTCCAACGCGCGTGGCACGGAAGGGAGCGGGCTGGGGCTGGCACTGGTGAACAGGATCGTGACATTGCATCGTGGGGGCGTAGGGGTGCGTTCCAGTCAGACTGAGCCGCGCGGGACCGTGTTTACGGTGCGCCTGCCGAGGCGATAAAGTGGAATTTGGGGGTTTTGGCTCGAAAATCGTTCAAAAAGTGCGTTATTGAGAATAACGGTGTTACAGAACTGTAACATGTTTGGGACAAGGCGGTAACAGCGGAGGGATAAGATATATGTATGAAGAACAACATCCAACCCAACGAATCTTCACTGATCGAAGCCGCCCAGCGCGGCGACCTGGACGCATTCAACCAACTGGTGTTAAATTTTCAAGATATGATGTACCGCATTGCGCTGCGGACTCTGAGTGATGAGGTGGCGGCTGAGGATGCGGCGCAGAATGCCATGATCCAGGCTTTTCGCAATATCAAGTCATTTCGCGGCGGGTCGTTTCGTAGTTGGCTGGCGCGCGTGACTGTGAATGCCAGTTATGATGAGATGCGCCGCTGGCGGCGTCAGCCAGTCGTGTCTTTGGAGCAGGTGAACAGCGATGGGGAGGAGATCGAGTCTTTGCCCTGGATGATTGATCTTTCAGCAGGACCCGAGGATTACTTCGAGACTGTTGAATTGAAGGATGCAATTCAACAGTGTGTGAAGTCGTTGATCCCTGATTATCGTTTGGTGGTTGTACTGGTGGATGTGGAAGGGATGTCCTATGAAGAAGCTGCGCGGATTGCTAATATCCCAGTTGGGACGGTCAAGAGTCGGCTGGCGCGTGCACGCGGACAGTTGCGTAAAGCGATGCAGTCTTATCGCAACCTCCTGCCGACTGCATATCAGGTGAGTATGCCATCCTATGCAAGTGCCTGATTGGAATTGAATATAGTACTAAAGCGTGGCGCATCGGCGCCACGCTTTTTCATTTGTCTTGCTATAATTTGTCTAAATAAACTGACCGCCATCCCAAAGGATACTGTCAGTTTATGGAATTAATGCCGCATCCTTCTCAGGGACGGCTGGTCCTGTTTTCTCAACAGGCCTCTTGCATAAGTAAATACGATCAGCCACCGAGCGTACAGAGACCTTTCAGAAAAGCGTTTAGATCTCGTTCTTTTCAGTGACCTCTGTGGCAAAGAAGACTTTTGCAAGAGGTCAAATATTTACTGTGCTGATAGTGACTTCTCGTATATCACACTTCTCTGTGTGGATCTGAATCCGCAACTCTCATACAACGTGAATGCCCCGCTTGGGTTTTGGGTATCCACACCCAGCATCGCTTCCGTCATACCCATTTCTTTGAACATCTGCAGACTGCGCATCAGCAAAGCGCGCGCCAGCCCGCGTTTGCGCCATGCGCGACGCGTGAAGATCGGATCGGGCATGCCGCGTTTGAGGTTGAACTGCTCGTTTGCAGCCTCGTCCACGGTGTTCAGGATACCTGCCGCCACCTCATTACCATCCCAGGCTACCTGCCAAAGTGCAGGCTTGAAATTCGGGCTTGCCATTAAACCCTCGATCATCTCCTCCTGTAGAGGCGCGTGCCCCCAGTGATCTTGAAACGCCTCATCTAAAGCCTTGAACACCGCCCGATACTGCGACTCCGTCACCGGGCGTACTTCCAATCCCTCTGGCATAGGCGGGACTTCGGTCAATTCGTTTAGATCACGGATCATGCGATTCATGAAACGCACTGGTTTGAACTCATGTGTCGTCAGCGCCTTGCTGAAGGACTCATCTTTCTCCACGTTTCTCAAGAAGGCTCGCAAAACTCGAACGTCAGATATATTCGTTTCAGCCGCTACCTCGCGCGCTCGCGTCTCCACCCAGCCCAACAACTGTTGATACAACGGCGCATCCTGTCGGCTCGGGTGGATGTTGAGTGGAAATCCGAACACCTGTCGTTTTTCATCATCTACTTCCCATCCCACGCGGACGTACGCGATCAGGTCACCTTGCTCATTTTCAACCATGCGCATGTCTGTCTCAGGTGTGGAGTTGATCAGGTGCGAATAATCGCGTTCGATATCCTCGGCAGTTGCCCAATGGCCTGCATCCTCTGCTTTCGAGATCTCCTGGATCAACTTTGCCATTTTGGGAAAGTCGCTCTTCCTTTCGAATCCGCGGAACTTCATGCTGGTCAATTCAGTGGTTGCGTTCATTTATCCCGCCCCAGCGCCCATACGCTGATGTTACCCATCATGCTTGTATATCCATTGATCAATACTACTGAGACTCCGCCGATAATCAATCCAGCTACAGATGTGACAATGGCTCTTTGCATGGTATTGATCTCAAAGCCATTCCACAACTGCATCTGTGCATTGGGTACATAGGTGATAATGAACGGGGCGGCGATGAATGCCAGACTCAATGTCACCAGCACAACGGCGATGGTGAACGAGATCACACCCAGCGGCATTTTCAACAATAAATATCCGAGTTCCTTCCAGAACTGCAGGCTCTTCAACTGGGCAACTAGAATCGAGCGTGCCGAATCGTTATTTGAAGGTCGTGCTTCAGGCTTGGCGATACTCACGCCTAGCATCAATGACGTCATCTTGCGATCAAGGTCGCCGAGGATATAAGTCACAAAGATCATTGCCATCAGGATTGGGATGCCGATCAACGTGATCGCCAAACCTGCGCCCAGGCTGAAGCCTGTGACCAAGATCACAAAATATAGAATGCCGATCGGCAGGCTCAGTAATAAATAAATCAGATTGGAAAAAAACTTTTTCATAGATGCTCCTTATTGTATCTTTCCGGCTTTGGTTAGTGCATCTTTTACATCGGCGCTCGCCTGAAAGATGCCGTACACCTTGATCGCTTCTACCACTTCCACAGCGAGGGCAGGGGAGATGTCGCTGGCGAGGTTGCACAATCCCACCACGTTGAGCTTCACCTTTTCATTCCGTGCCTTATAACGTTCCAGGTCAGAGCGGTTGTATGAGAACGCACCAACTACATATGACGCCCGCACAACGGTCTGCTGCACTTCCACCGCGTGCTTCTCCAACTGCGAGCGGATCGCCGAGCGGATAAAGTCCGTGCGGTTCGAATAATGTCCCTCTCCCACCAGCAGGTCGATCTTGCCCAGCTCCACTGCATTCATATTGATCGTGATTTTCTCAGTATCTGCCATATTTTCTCCTTATACCATCCCTGTGGATGGCTAGTGGATGTATTTTATGTATATCTCTGGATTTGTCAAGGGTAAATCATCCACTTACCATCTGTGTGGATGGTAAAACCGCTTCGCTCTAAGCCGATACTTGCTTCGTCTCCCAAGCCTTTTCATCCTTTGATCTTTTCGATAGCAAATGCAAGTAATACCCAGCAAAATACGTCATCTAAAAATCCAAACGGAGGTAGAAATGAAAATCGTAAAAAGAGTTTTACAAGCTCTATTGATCATCGTCGTGGGCTTTGTGGTGTTTCTCTTCGGCTCCATTGCTGTGGACGGTCTTATCGGCGGCGGGCGCATCGCCACGGTTACCAACACCACCATCCCCGGCACCAACAACGGACCCGATGTCCGTGCTTATGTGGCAAAGCCCGAAGGGGCTGGTCCGTTTCCAACCGTCATCATGGTTCATGAATTCTTTGGCTTGAACGAATCGATCATCAGCAAAGCGGATTTGCTTGCAAAGGAAGGTTATTTGGTTATTGCCCCCGATACTTTCCGCGGATCGACCACCACATGGATTCCCCGTGCGATCTACCAAGTGATCACCAACAAACCCGAAGACATCAACGCCGATCTGGATTCAGTCTACGCGTGGCTGGAGTCGCAGCCAGATGTGGATCAGGCTCGGGTGGGCGTGGCAGGCTTCTGCTACGGAGGACGCGCGTCTCTGCAATATAGTCTGCATAACGACAAGCTGTCAGCCACGGTCGTGTTTTATGGCTCGCCTGAAATAGATCCTGAGATCTTGAAGACTCTGCCTGGCCCTGTGTTGGGAATTTTTGGCGGCGCAGATCAATCCATTCCAGTTGCTGAAGTGAACGCCTTTGAAAAGGGACTTGAGACGGCAGGCATTCAGCACGAGATCACAGTCTATGATGGACAGCCGCATGCCTTTGTCCACGATGCCGAGGGAATCAAGGCAGGCGGCGCGCAGGGCGAGGCTTGGAATCAAATGCTCTCTTTTTTGGAAGCCAGCCTCAAGAACAAAACAGCACACAATAATCGTCACCCTTCATTGGTATACGAACCGGCTTTTGCATGGAAATATTATGCGATGTTGGTTTATGAACATGTCTTTGGAAGTGCGAGCCATATGCATTAGAACGATCAAAACAAAAAGACCTTCGAACTAAAATTCGAAGGTCTTTTTGTTTTACGCGTCCATTATCTCGAACAAAATTTTCATATGTTTTGCTGCGCGCTGGACGGACATGAGCGGCTGCGCTGTTCCATCCAGACAATCCAAGAAGTGGGTCGTGATGGCATGACTATCATCCGGCGCGCCGGTCACATTCACGGTCAACGTTTCTTTGCGCAGCTCGCCGTTTTCAGTTGTGAAAAATTCAACCTCATTTGAGTCCCAACTATAGTGATGGAATCGCAAGCCGCCTTTTGTGCCGTAGAGACGTGTCTCATTAGGGGTTTCGTTGTGGACACCGCCGCCGTTCTCATAGTAATACGTGAGACCGGTATCGAATTCCATCCAGGCCGCACCGTGTTGTTCCACATCGCTGAACGCCACAAGTTTGCTCATATCGCGCAGATCGTTACGCTTGAAACTCTGCATGGATTTCAACTGCGGCACATCGTTCAACAAGCCCAGGTGGAATGAAAGGTCATATACGCCGCGATCTGCAAACGGACCTCCGCCCGCAAGTTTTTTGTTCATTGCCCACGCACCATTCGGATTGTATTCGATGAAGGTGCCGCGTGAGAGACTATTATGGTGGATGTGATAGACCTCGCCCAGTTTGCCGCTGTCGATGATTTCCTTGATGAATTTGAACTTGCGTGTCAACCGTGTGTGACGGCAGGACGCTTCCAGCACGATCTGATTCGGCGACTGCTCAACCGCTGTGACGATCCTTCTTAAACTTTCGCGTGATTCGGCGATGGGTTTCTCAAGCAGGACATGTTTGCCCGCTGATAGTGCCGCTTCCAGTTGTTCGGCGTGTAAGAATGGTGGAGTTGCGATCACCACTGCATCCACGGTGGGGTCATTCAAGATGTCGTGATAATCTGTCGCCCATTTTTCAATGCCAAATTCATCCGCCGCGGACTTGGTCGTGGCTTCGCTGGCGCTGTTGACCCAGAGAATGTTTACGCGTTCATCCTGTTTGAAGTAACGCATCAAAATCTTGCCGTACATGCCTGCGCCGATGATTCCGAGATTGTATTGTTTCATGAGAACTCCCGATCTTTTCTAGATTTTTGATGTTATTATATTCGATGTAGGGAGCACTCAAAGTTTGTTAGCACGTAAGCTCGAGCCGCCGTCACTTC
>JAYUGV010000104.1:0-12745 GCA_043767565.1 Anaerolineales bacterium | reverse complement strand
GATCAAATACCCCGGTTCAAATTGGAGAATAAGTTGAAGTCAAAAAGATTGATGGGTATGTCGTTGCTCGTGCTGGTTATGTTGAGCGCTTGTGCGGGGGTCTGCGTCTATGACCGTTGCGGCGAATATGGCGAGTGAAAGTCTGTTACCGTGAGAGCACGGATGGCAACTCCTGCCCAGGTTGGTATGATTAGTAGTGTATAATCACTCTACAACAAATCTATCGAGTCGGGATTTACGGATCTAAAGGCTCACATATCAGCAGTCCACCGCTGTTTTCGTTTTTTGAGCAAGCAACTCAATTCCCCTGCCGCTTGTCCAACGTTTCATTGTACAAATTGAAATAAAGTGCAATTGGAATGAAAACATCTAATCTAAATAATTAGGCGGCACTTCGTAAACATCTATAAGACTTCTGAGGAACAGGAATAAGTTTTGAACTTCGAACAATTTAATTTGGATTCCCGCTTGATGCAGGGAATCAAGAACGCGGGTTATGAGACCGCGACTCCCATTCAGGAAGCGGCGATTCCCGCCGCAGTACGCGGACGAGACATCATCGGCACCGCGCAGACCGGTACAGGTAAGACCGCCGCGTTCGTCCTCCCCATTCTCAACAGATTACTCGACGGTCCACGCGGCGTGGCGCGCGCATTGATTGTTACCCCCACGCGCGAACTCGCTGAGCAGATCAACCAGGTTGTACACGCGCTCGCAGTGGGGACAAGGCTCAGGAGCGCAACCATCTACGGCGGAGTCGGAGCCGGAAATCAGATCAAGGCATTGCGCGCTGGGACGGAAATCCTGATCGCCTGCCCCGGCCGCTTGCTGGATCTCATCCAACAACGTCATGCAAAAATGGATAAGATCGAAGTGCTGGTGCTCGATGAAGCTGACCGCATGTTCGACATGGGGTTTCTGCCGGATGTGAAACGCATCATCAAAGCCGTGCCCGCCAAACGACAAACGATGTTGTTCTCGGCGACCTTCCCCTCTGAGGTGGAGTTGCTCGCCGCGAACTCGCTGACCGAACCGCAAAAGATCGCGATGGGCATCAGCAAACCGGCGCACACGGTGACGCACATGTTGTATCCCGTGCCGCAACATTTGAAATCTGGGCTGCTGCTGAAACTGCTCCATCAGACCGATACCGATTCGGTGTTGATCTTTACCCGCACCAAACATCGCGCTGAAAAACTGTCGCGCCAGATCGCGCACGATGGACATAAAGTGACGAGCCTGCACAGCAACCGCACACAGGGACAGCGCGAGCAAGCCCTGAGCGGATTCAAGAACGGATTTTATACCGTCATGGTCGCCACGGATATCGCGGCGCGCGGTCTCGATGTGGAAAGCATCTCGCATGTCATCAACTTTGACATGCCCGATACTGCCGATGCCTACATCCATCGCATCGGTCGCACGGGTCGCGCGCAACGCACCGGCGACGCGTTTACGTTGGTCACAGATGAAGACAAGGATATGATCCGGACGCTCGAACGCATCATGGGCGCACCCATCAAACGTGAGATTCTCGCAGACTTTGACTACTCGCCTCCCGCACCCCCGAGATCTGCTTCTGACCGACGTGACGGCGGCGGCAATCGCCCTCCGCGCGCCGCTCCCACGCCAAAGAGTTATGGACGCAATAGATTAGCGCCACGCAGAAAATAATGATCAATGATTAGTTACCAGACCCGTTTCGATAAGAGGCGGGTCTGATTTATAATCTGGCTTTAAACATCATGCCAACACCTGCGCTTTTCATCACCGTAGTTATCTCAACAATACTTACTGCTATATTAAGTCCACTTATCAATTGGCTCATTGAACCTTGGATACACAATAAAAGCAAGCGTTTCCTTGTGTTAGCCGCAATCGCCGTAGTCACCATCATTGCATTTACTACAATAGCCATACAAATATATTCGCCTGAATTTGTTTTCAAAGAGACTACTACAATACCGACCCCCACGTCATCAACTCCAAGCTGGTATTTGGTAAACACATCACCTCAGCAAACACTTTGGGACATTCAAATGCTATCTGATACTGACGGCTGGGCCGTCGGAGGCTGGTGTTGCGATCCATGGATTAGCAAAATACTACACTGGAATGGTTCGGCTTGGAAAAGTCAAGCAAATCCAGGGCAATATCAACTATTTACTATTGATCTTCAAGATATATCAAACGGCTGGGCTGGTGGACAGTTCGGTGAAATACTACGCCTTCAAGATAATCAATGGCAAAAAATATCGAGCCCTACCAATTTTGATATTATTCAAATCAGCATGGTTTCAAATACTATCGGTTGGGCTATAGCTAGAAAAGCATCAACCTTAAGTGAAGATAGTCAAATATTGAAATTCAGCAACAATCAATGGAACGTTTACACATCCGAATATTTAGGGTTAAATGGAATCGATATGGTATCGAAAAGCGACGGTTGGATTGTGGGAGGTAATGGGCTAATATTACATTTCGACGGCAACAATTGGTCTCCAACCATCAGTCCAACAACAGGCTACCTATATCGAATACAAATGCTATCAAGCACTACTGGCTGGGCGGCAGGTTGGGATGGAATTTTATTGATGTACGCCGATGGAATTTGGCAGGAATTTGAGACCGAAGCTAAAACCCGATTCTACGCAATAGATTTTATTTCAGCTGACGAAGGCTGGCTTGCTGGCGAAAGAATTTATCACTACAAGAATGGCCTACTCTCTCAGGAGCATAACCCCAGCACAAACACTATTTTTGCATTGGACCTGCTAAGTTCAATGCAAGGCTGGGGCGTAGGATTTTCAGATGCGCCTATTATCTACTATCACTAAGCTAAATACATGAAACTTTTGTTTATATTTATCGCAATCCTAATCGGCCTTATTGGTGGTGTTGTCCTTGGTATTTTGGTTGACCACTTATTTAAATTTGTTTTACCCAAAACCCATCTTCCCAAGCAAAAAGAAATGATCATAGGAACAACTGTTGCCCTCATTTTTATTGTGGCAATTATGCTTTTAATACAATGGGCATACAAACCCACTACGACCGTATTACTCCCATCCAGCAACGAACCCATAATCTCTACGGATTTGCCGGTCAATCTCCCTGATGGGAAAATCGTCTTTGTATCATGGAGAACCAAAAAACCCTATATCTATATTACAAACCCAGATGACAGCGGTCAGGCATTACTGCTTGGGCAATTCATTGCCGAATATTCTCCACGCTGGTCACAAGACAACCAATGGGTAATTCTTTCTGTCAACACAAAGATAATTCCGTGTAACAACATCAACTGCGCGATCTGGGATATTCTAAAAGTAAACATTGCCAACCAACAATCTATTAATTTAACCGATGGCTACTCAATGGACAACGAGTCGCCGGATCTCTCAGCTGATGGGAGTCAAATCGCCTTTATTGCAAGTTTAGATGATACAACGGGAGACCTGGTCATTATGAATGCAGACGGAACAGGCAAAGTAGCTACAGGTATAGCGTCAGCCAATTGTCCCAACTGGCTGAATGATGGAAAAACTCTTATATACACAACACCGCACAGCTCTGCGCACTCAATCCAACTTTACGATACAGCCTTAGCAAAAAGTACTGAATTATTTATCGGAAATATAAGTTCCTGTCCCAGAATCTCCCCCAACGGCAAAGTCGTCGTATTTTCCATGGTCAATAACGGGTATAGCCAAATTTACACCATCAATGTAGTTGGCACGAACCTTATACAATTAACCAACGGTAATTACAACAATATATCGCCAACTTGGTCGCCAGATGGGAATTGGCTCACATTCACCACAAACAGGGACGGCAACTACGAAATCTATATTATGTCCTTGGAATCTTTCGCAACACTTCGGTTAACACACAATGTCACAGAAGATACAAACCCAGATTGGTCACATTAAAGCCGTCCGCCATTTGGCTACCATCTCACTACAGAATTTTTTACGCTACCTCCGGAATCAAAAAGAGCCTGACGCTTGCGCATCAGGCTCTTTTTAGAATACGGTATATCATTTCTTCTTTTTACCCGTTTTATAGGTTGCTTTCTTCTCTCGAACCGCTTTGGGAATTTCAACCATTTCAGCTTCAACCTTGATTGGTCCTAAATAATCTTCAATCCGGATCTCTTCGTTGATTTCACACTCAGAGGGGTACCAGACAATCATTCGTTTTGTCTGGTTAATTTTATATTTCTCGCGCTCTGCAGGCTTGGCATGATATAGGGTTGGAATCCATTTCAGGGGAATGGAAAGAATACGTTCGTCAGTCAACGTGACGTGCATATAGATCTCGTCAAAGCGAACGCTGGCAATCTTCACTTCCCTGGGGAAAGTGTAATCGCTCAAGGGATAACGAATTTTAAATGTCTTTACCGACACCTTCGGTTTACTTGCCGTAACCACGCCATTCCTCCAGCAAATATTTGCGATTCTCTTCGATCACATGCAATGCTTTTCGTAATTCCTTCGGCTTCAATGTTCGACCTTCACGTCCAATTTCGATTTCAGGCTCCAGCCAAATCTTGGCATCATTGACATCATCCTGAGTCCCCTTGCCCACATGCACACTGGCTCTTGATTCATGGATGGCGTCATAACTATGAAACCAAAATATCAGTCCGTCCACTTCCAGCACCTTTGGGCTCATCATCGTAATTGGATTATACGCCATTTTATTTTGTCCATCGTTTCAACACAATCATGATTGGCATCTGCCTGCACAGATGGTATGGATGCTCAAATAGTAGTATGATAACAAATATCATTTCAAAGAGTTTGAACAATCAAAACTGGAGGAACCTTTTATGCGACTCGCAATCATCTCTGATATCCACGGGAACAACCTCGCCTTTGAAACAGTATTGGCTGATATACAAAATCAACACATTGACCAGATCGTTTGCCTCGGCGACGCAATCCAAGGCGGACCGCAACCCGCCGAAGTGGTTCAAAACCTGCGCACGCTGGATTGTCCTGTTGTGATGGGAAATGCGGATGCGTGGTTATTAAGCGGCTTTGAAACCGCAGATGAAGGTATTCCACCAGAACGCAAGAAGAAGATGGAAGAAATTCGACAATGGTCATTATCCCAGCTCAATGAGGATGACCGTGAACTCATTGCGGACTTTCAAGCCACAATCACAATCACACTTGAAAAGAATCTGGACCTGTTATGCTTTCACGGCTCTCCGGTCTCATTTGATGATGTTATTTTGCCAGCTGCACCCGAAGAGGAATTTCAAAAATTTCTTGGCGCATACTCCAATCACATTTTGTGTGGTGGACATACCCACGCGCAACAAGTCCGGCGTAACGGCGAACTCTACTTCTTCAACCCTGGCAGTGTCGGTCTTGCATTTAGTCCTGTTCAACCCGAAGGACAATTCCTTGCAGATCACTGGGCGGAGTATGCAATCTTAACTACTGAGAACGGTCAGGCAAATCTTGAGTTTCGCAAAATCCCTTTTGATGTCGAAAAACTGATTCATATATATGGTGAATGTGGGCGTCCCTTTGCGGATGACGCCATCGCACAATATCAAAGATAGCACCAACTTATGAATCAAAAAGAGCCCCGCGTTTCCGCGGGGCTCTTTTTTTGTCAACTAGTTGCTGATCGTGACATTGGTCGCCTGGGGTCCTTTGGGACCCTGTTCGACAACGAACTCGACCTTTTGACCTTCGGTCAAGTTGCGGAAGCCGTCACCTTGAATGGCGGAGAAATGAACGAAGACGTCCTTTCCACCTTCGCGCTCGATAAAGCCGAAGCCCTTATCACCATTGAACCATTTGACGGTACCAGTTATTCTTTCAGACATTGTTTGCCTCCTTTGGCAAGTTAAAAATTTTTAGGCGTCTTGTTTGTTCCATCGGAGGGTAAAACAAAACAGCCCACGGATCATACCGTGAGCTGTGGCTTGTTCTTCTAACCAACGTAACTACCGTTATCCTACTGCGCCAATAATAACAGGCTTATGAGGATACGTCAACCAAATTGGCTATATTCAAATAGAAATCTAATGTATGCTGAAGAGATTATATAATGCCCACGGTCACACATTGCGCTTTTTCAGAAGCGGGAAAGCGCAATGTGTGACCGCACTGGGTATAATCATAAAATCAAAAGGAGAAACTCTCATGCGAATTGCAGTGTTCTCTGATATTCACGGTAATGACTTGGCTTTCGAAGCCGTAGAAGCCGATATAAAAAAGCAGCAGGTCAATCAGCTTGTCTGTCTCGGTGATGCGATCCAGGGCGGACCGGAGCCCGCCGCAGTGGTTCAACGTCTGCATGCGTTGAATTGTCCCATCGTGATGGGAAATGCCGATGCGTGGTTAATCACCGGAGTTGAAACTGGTAACGAAGCGATCCCACCTGAACGATTGAAAAAGATGGAAGAGATTCGCAACTGGTCGTTATCACAGCTACATGACGATGACCGGGCATTCATCGCAAATTTTCAGCCAACCATCACAATTACCCTTGAAAAGAATCTCAACCTGTTGTGCTTTCACGGCTCACCGGTCTCTTTCGACGAAGTTATCCTGCCAGCCGCGCCTCAAGAGGATTTTCAAAAATCTCTTGGCGCCTATACTGACCACATTTTGACTGGCGGACATACGCACGCCCAACAAGTTCGGCGCAACGGCGAACTCTTCTTTTTCAATCCCGGAAGTGTCGGCTTTGCATACAGTCACAATCAGCCTGACGACGGACAATTCCATGCTGATCCGTGGGCAGAATACGCCATACTAAATGTTGAGAATGGTCAAACCAGCCTTGAGTTTCGCCACGTTCCCTTCAACGCACAAGAATTGATTCGTATTTATACGGAGAGCGGACGTCCATTTGCGGATGAAGCGATTGCGCAATATCAAAGATAACCCTGTATAATCTAACCTATGAACTTTCTGATCACCGGAGCCGCGGGATTCCTCGGCTCTTCGCTTGCCAACCAACTCGCCCGTGAGGGACATCAAGTCCGCGGCATCGACGACCTTTCTACGGGCAATCCGCAGGCGCTGGCGCCCGATGTCCACTTTACGCGCGGGGATGTGAGCGACCGCCCCAAGTTGTGGACTCTGCTTCAAGAAGTGGATGTCGTCTATCATCTTGCGGCGCGCGTCTCGGTGCCTGAGTCGGTTTTGTATCCACGCGACTACAACAACGTCAACGTCGGCGGGACAGTTGCGCTCATGGAAGCAATGCGGGATGTCGGCGTACGACGCGTCGTTCTCGCCTCATCCGGAGCTGTCTACGGCGACTTAGGCGTTCAAACACTGACAGAGTCCATCACGCCGAATCCACGCTCGCCGTATGCCGTATCCAAACTCGCCGCGGAATATTACGTCCGCACGATCGGCGGCTTATGGGGCATTGAAACGGTCAGCTTGCGGATCTTTAACGCGTATGGACCAGGTCAACATCTGCCCGCGTCGCATCCGCCTGTTGTTCCACATTATTTGAAACAAGCTCTGCGTGGCGGAACTCTCGTTGCTCATGGCGATGGCAGTCAAACTCGTGATTATGTTTATGTAGATGATGTCATCAGCGCATTGGTCGCTGCAGCAACAGCACCGAATATTAACGGACTGGTCATCAACGTCGGCTCAGGTGTAGAAACTAGCATCCGTGATTTGATTAAACACGTGCTCGATGTGACCGGCGGCAAAGCGGAGGTCATCTACAACGCCCAGACTTCCGGCGGTGTCTCACGCATGCGCGCTGACCAGACGCTCGCGCAAGAAAAGCTGAGCTATCGTCCATCTATCAAATTGGAAGATGGATTGAGGTTGACGATGAAGAGAGATGCGCGGTTCAAGTAGCGACGGCAGACCATAGACCACCGACCACAAATGACGATTATCGTGATTCTGTCTGCGGTCAGTTGTCAGCGGTCAAAATATTCACTCATGATTCTTCCACGTTCTTTTTACAACCGCCCCACCTTGATCGTTGCGCGCGAACTCATTGGCACGCGTTTGGTTCGGATTCTCGATGGCGTGAAACTCGTTGGTCTCATCACTGAAACCGAAGCGTATATCAGTGAAAAGGATCTAGCCTGCCACGCCAAGGCAGGACTCACTCCTCGCACCGCGCCGATGTTTGGCAAGCCAGGACATGCATACGTCTATTTCACGTATGGCAATCACTGGATGTTGAATGCAGTAACAGAGCAAGAAGGATTCCCAGCGGCGGTATTGATCCGGGCGATCCAGCCGATCGAGGGTGCGGAGGTTATGTTGGAGAGACGTCAGGGACGGGATACGTTCGGTCCAGGCAAGCTGACGCAGGCGCTGGGCATTACTAAAAGCGAGAATACGGCTGATCTGACAGGAACAGCCTCCGGCTTGTGGATCGAGGCGGGCGTCCAAGCCCCAAATTCGCGCGTGACTAAAAGTCCCCGAGTGGGTTTAAATAATACACCAGAGCCATGGCTCTCAAAGCCGTGGCGGTTTAAAGTCAAAGATTGGAAGATATATTAACCCGTCATTGCGAGCGCTTTTTGCGAAGCAATCCCCAACAGTGTAGAAGATTGCTTCTCGAAGACTCGCAATGACAATAAGGAGATAATATGGGTTTACTTGAAGGAAAGAATGCGTTGGTATTTGGATTGGCAAATGATAAATCAATCGCCTGGGGCATCATTCAGGCTTTTAAACGTGAAGGCGCGAATATCGGCATCAGTTACGCGGGCGAGATGCTGGAACGACGCGTCAAGCCGCTGGCTGAAAAAATGGATTGCAAATGGGTCGAAGAATGTGACGTGACCAAAGACGAGATGATTACATCCGTAGCTGAAAAAGCGGCGGCACACTTTGGCAAGATCGATATTCTTGTGCATTCGATTGCGTTTGCCGGGCGCGAAGAATTAAGCAGACCGTATTATCAAACCTCGCGTGATGGCTTCAAGAATGCGATGGACATTTCGGTATTCTCGTTCGTGGCGTTGACCAATGCCTTCATACCATATCTGAATCCCGGCGCGTCGATCATGTGTCTAACGTATGGCTCAGGCGCAACGAAAGTTGCCCCGCACTACAATGTGATGGGCGTGGCAAAAGCCGCACTCGAATCATCCACACGCTATCTGGCATATGATTTGGGTCCGCAGAAGATTCGGGTCAACGCGATCTCGGCTGGTCCGATCCGCACGTTGGCGGCGGCAGGCGTGGGCGGTTTCCGTGATATGTACAAGCACTTTGCCGATGTGGCTCCATTGCGCGAGAATGTGACCATTGAAGACTGCGGCAATATGGCAGTATTCCTTGGTTCAAATCTTTCCACACGCGTGACCGGTGAAGTGATCTACATCGACTCGGGTTTCAATATCATGGGCGTGCAGATCGCGGCGAAAGAAGAAGAGAAGAGCGAGTAAATAATACTCCGGTGGTCGAGTAGTTTCGAGCGATAGCGAGAAATGTATCGAGACCACCATATCTACAAGTTACTCAAAATTTGAATCCAATCGCTGGTTTCGATATTTCCTGCGCAACAATCGCTCAGGGCTACTCAACCAGCGGGTTTGTTTTAACGGTAAAATCAGTATATGGAAATCGTCATTGAACCGCATACTTTGAAGCGCGCAGAAGAACGCGGAACAAATGCGGAAGAAATCAAAACCGTACTTGAGCAAGGAGTTGAAATCCCTGCCAGAGGTAATCGAAAAGCAAAAGCAAAGGTTTTCACTTTTAAACAGCTACGGCTGGGAAAATATTACGAAGAGAAACGGGTCGAAGTGATTTACGTTGAAGAAGAAGAAACAATTGTTACCGTAACCGTTTATGTATTTTACGGAGAATGGAAAGATTGATATGCAGATCGTTTACACCCCCAAAACTGATATTTTATACATCCGCCTGGACGAACAACCTCAAGATGTGATTAACCAGCGCGTATCGGATGATGTTGTTCTTGACATGGGTAGTGAGAATCGCATCATTGGTATTGAAATCATGGATGCGTCACTGCGTCTCAATTTAAAAAATATCTTCCCTGTGGAATTTCAAATTGTCATGGAAGCACACTCCTAATGTTCAAACGCAACACCACCCCCACTGAACCACAACAACCCGCTGTGCAAGCCGTCGAGCGCATCACCTCGGTGCTAGGCTCCGGCGTGATCTGGCACGGCTCCATCAACGGCTCGGGCGGCGTCCGCATTGAGGGCGCGTTCGAAGGCGAGATCGCTTTACGTGGCATGCTCGTCATCGGCGAGACGGGACGCGTGACCTGTCAGAACGTGCGTGCCAATGCGGTCATTGTTGCAGGCGCGGTGCGCGGCAACATCACGACTCAAAAATTGGAGATCCGCGGCTCTGGTCGTGTATGGGGCGACGTGGTCACCACCGCATTCGTGACCGAAGAGGGCGCGTTCCTGCGCGGTCAAATCCGGATGGAAGAAACGGTCGAACTGGACCTCGAGCCTGCTCCTGAGACCACGCCTTCCGAGGCGGCTCAAGCCCAGTCCATTGCTTCGACGCCGATGGTTATCCCCGAACCTGAAAAAACACAAAGAGTGTCGAGAAAGAAAAAAGCGGACACATCCTCACCCACTACGCCCCTCTCTTCATAGGAGAGGGGATTCGTTTCCGATGAAATATCGCGACCTGCAAATTCAGACACAACGTGAAGCGCCGAACAACGCCCGCACGGAGGGATTCTCCTTCCTCGTCCGTGCGGGATATTTGACTCGTGAAAACGTCCCAACGCAATTGGGGGAAGTTGCGCTTGATTATTTACGCTATTTATCTAACGCATATTCATTTATCTCGCATCTTTCATTGCCAACGATCGGTAATGACAACGAAACTTTCTTCGCCATCGCATCAGGGAACGTCGAAGTCGCACATTGCCCATCTTGCAAATATACCGAGCGACTCGAACTCGCACGTTTCGCAAAGACCACACTTCCACAAGAAGAACAATTTCTGCTTGAAAAAGTTCTGACGCCTGGTTGCCACACCATTGAGTCGTTAGCAAATTTTCTCAATATCCCTCAAGAGAGAACAGCGAAAGCCCTGATGTACACCCGCATCAGCGACAGCAAATTCATCTTCGTCGTTGTGCGTGGAGATATGCAGGTGAGCGAAGCCAAACTCAAAGAGCAGGTTGGCGATGTCCGCGCGGCGACGGCAGAAGAGATCGAACGATCAGGCGCAACAGCAGGATATGCATCCCCGATCAGGTTGAAAGATATCTTGATCGTCGTTGACGATCTAATCCCGCAATCACAGAATCTCATTGCAGGCGCGAACGAGACCGGCTATCATTTCAAGAATACAAACTACGGACGTGATTACTCCGCAGAGATCGTCGCGGATCTGATACAGGCAAAGGCCGGCGATGCCTGCATCAATTGTGGAAATCCGTTATCGGTTTTATCGGCGGATATTTTGATTGAACATGAAAAGGACGGAACGCTGCTCCGCCCCTACGCTGAAAACATTCTCCTCGCCCTCGCCGAAGCCCAACATGATGAAAAAGGCTTGACTCTCCCGCATCCTGCCGGGCCGTTCGATGTGTATCTCATGCAAGTCCCTGGCAAGGAACTGGATACCCGCGCCAAAGCGGAAGAGATTTACAGCGAATTACAAAGCGCGGGCATCTCAGTCTTATTCGACGACCGCGACGAACGTGCCGGGGTCAAGTTCAACGACGCAGATCTGATCGGCTGTCCCATCCGCGTGACGGTGGGTGAAAAAGGCTTGAAAGAGGGAATGGTAGAATTGAAGCCGCGCAAGGTAAAAGAGAATCAACTTGTGCCGGTTGAAAAAATCGTTGAAGAAATAAAATCCATTCTGGAATAACAAGAGGGCGACCATAAAGGTCGCCCCTACAAAATCATGAACAACACGAAAGTCGGACATTTCCCGCCCCCAAAACGATTCGGGCTCATTCTACATGGACTCATCATCCTTGGATTGGGTGGTGTTTCCGTGTATGGGATTCTGAATCTTACCCGTTCACAAGTTGGACCAACATTCGTTACTGATTTGCTACTCGCGTTGTTGGCATTTGCCCCGATCCCTGTTTTGGGCTATCGTGCCTACGCCCTCTTACGTTCAGATTACTACATTGACCGCGACAGTCTCGCTATTTTGTGGGGCTTACGCATTGAAGATATCCCGCTGACGGATATCGAATGGGTGCGTCCCGCCACCGACCTCACGCAGCCGTTGACACTGCCGACGTTCCGCTTGCCCGGCGCGGTTCTCGGCGCACGCCGCCATCGGGATCTGGGCTTGGTCGAATTCATCGCGGCGGATACCAAGAACTTGATCCTGATCGCCACTTCCAAACGCATCTTCGCCATCTCACCCAAGGATACAGCCGGGCTCGTGCGCACATTCGCGCGCGCCACTGAATTGGGCAGTCTCACACGAGCCGAACCGAAATCGGAGTATCCATCCTTCATAATCACACAGGCGTGGGAAAGTCCCATCGCGCGTTTCGTATGGATGAGCGGACTCTTTCTCAATCTCGGTCTGGTCGTGTGGGTTGGAATTCTGATACCCGCGCTCACACAAGTACCTTTTGGCTTCAATGCTTTTGGCGTCCCCAACGAGACCGTCCCCGCCGTGCGCTTGATCATCCTACCGCTGATCAGCACACTGATGTTCATCATCGGTCTCGCAGCCGGTTTATATTTCTATCGTTGGGAGAAGCAGCGTCCGCTGGCATTCATCGTGTGGGTCTCCAGCACGGTCTGTGC
>JAYUGV010000103.1:0-5082 GCA_043767565.1 Anaerolineales bacterium | reverse complement strand
GCCGCCAAGACGCCAAGATTTAACTGCTTTTCCCTTTGCGACTTTGCGTCCTTGCGTTAAAACTCGCGCAAATTCTGCACGGTGGCAACTTGGGTTATATAAGACGGTTTGTTCCCAACATTTGGCTGCTCTAGTTTTAGAAGCCGATGCCGCCATCCACTTGGATGGCGGCATCGGTAATTCAAGAAGCCTTTAGATGACATCCAAAAGAGCTATTTCATCAACGACCCCAAATTCCATCTGGCAATTTGGATCAAACCACATCCCGCCGCTTTTGCATATAGACCGTGCCAACAAAGAGGACGAGGATGATGGTAAGCTGTGCAGCCCATGTGCCGAATACGGTTTTTAGGTAATTACTGCGGTCGTTCTTGTCGACAAAGGTCCCGCCATAATCATCTTTATACCGTGATATCGTTGATTCGGCTGAGCCAACCGCAATGGCGCGTTTGACTTCAAGGTCGGTTATATCCTTTTGATAGGTTTTTAGTTGTGATTTGTAATCTTCCTGCTGCTGCTGCCAGGCATCCACTTTCTTTTTATAATCGTCCTGAAGTTGTGATGCCTGGGTATTATAGGCGGAGAGGTCGCTGACATATTTCTGCAGGTCAGTGAGTTTATTTGGGTTGGCAGGCTCGGCGGGCTGTTGCGGCAGAATCGGTTCGGCTGGCTGAGCACCCGGTTCCACAGGTTTTAGCGGATCGCTTTCATCAATTGCCTTGTCATAGTATTCGCCCAAGCCGGGAAAATTACAGGATTCTTCACGCAGGGCGTTCTCACCCATACAAGTACATTTGTTATTTTTCTCGTCCAGAGTGAGTTTATCCTGTTCTTCTTTCGTCAAATTCCAACAAGAGTCGCCAGCCACATCGGAACCGGGACCACTGATCGCCATAGCAGCCTGGAATGCCCAACTGCTGGAGGCTGGTGCTTTAACGGCAACTGGAAGCGGAACCAAAGCCCCGCTGAGCACCATTTGTGGAATGATGAACATGATCAAAAGAAGGGGTGCAGAATTTGCATTGGGCGCCAAAGCGGATGCGAAGAGTCCGAGCATCATTCCGGCAAAGATGAGCAAATAGATCGTGATGTAGAAAAGGACCAATTCTTCCAGACCACCGGGCATTTTGAAGGCAGCATAGCGGATCGCGGTATAGCAAGCGGCTTGATAGAATGCCAATAACAAAGCGATCCATATTTTGGACATGATATAAGAGGAAAGTTTTAGGTTAACCATTCTCTCCCGCTTATAGATATCCCTTTCCTTTACAAGTTCACGCATGAAAGACAATCCTCCTACAAGGATCGTTGTGTTGGTCAACACAATTAATGTGATGATCACATTATTAAAATTGCCTTTCATAAATCCCAACGGGTCGCCCCCAACCCCAGACTTCAATGTGAAATCAAGTGAAGCCATCAAAGGGGCGGTCAACAAGAGCAATGCCAGGCTGAACCAATCGCGTGTAAGGATCTTTATATTTCGCGCGGACAGAATGACAAACTGGCGTAGGGCTGATACCTGGTTGCTTTTTGACAGCGGCTTTGAAGCGGCCTTCGGCCGATCGGTTTTCTGGGTTTGCGATTCGACCGCCAACGGTTCCTGGATATATTTACGATAAGCCGCTTCTTTTTTGAAGCGTTCAGCCCACTCGGTCGGGGAGCCTAATTTTTCCTGATCGAGCAAAGTATAGATGTGGTCAAATTCCATCGAGCTTGCGCGCCGGTCGCGCTCGGTGCGATATTTGTCAAAATAAGCCAAAGCTTCTTCCGGTGGCCCAAACCAGGCTAGGAATCCACCGCGTGCCATGAAGACCACTTTGTCAGCCAGCATAACATTCTTGGTGGCGTGGGTGACCATAATGATCGTACGTCCCTGATCGGCCAGCTTCCGCATCAAGCGCATGAGCTCGGTCTCCATGCCGGGATCCAAACCGGAGGTGGGCTCATCGAGGAAGAAGAGACTCGGCTTCGTCAGAAGCTCCACGCCGATGGAAACACGTTTCTGTTGACCGCCGCTTAATTGGCTGATCTGGGTATCCTTGCGATGCGCCAAGTCAAGGTCATCCATGACTTCATCGATACGTTTGAGGCGTTCCGCTTCAGTGGTATCTGTGGGCATACGCAATTGAGCGGCATAGTTCAAAGCCTGGAAGACAGTGAGCTCCATATGGATGATGTCTTTTTGGGGAACATAGCCTATGCTGGAACGAATGGCATCAAATTCCTTATAGACATCGATCGTCTTGTTGACTACGATCCGCCCTTGCGTGGCAGGCCGATAACCGGCAATTGCATCCACCAGGGTTGATTTACCGCCGCCACTCTGCCCGACTACGACAATGAATTCCTTGGGTTTAAACGCCAGCGAGACATCCTGAAGGATGTTCAAGGATTTGCTCACCCACTTATTCAAGCCAATAATATCAACACTGACGCCCTCGCTTTGATCGGATTGAGAAAGCTCGTGTTCATCGACAACGAAACGATAGGGACCGATCTGAACCGCATCGCCCGGCTGCACCCAGATCTCGCCTGTCACCTGCTTGCCGTTGACGAAGGTTCCGTTACTACTGCGCAGGTCTCGGACCCTGTAGCGCTGTCCTACTTTTTCCACTTCAGCGTGGAAGCGGGAAACCGCAGGCGCAGATAGAACGATCGCGTTACTCGCATCGCGCCCAATGGTCATCGTTTTGTTTTCTTTGAACTTAATAACCTGATGACCGTCACCCGCTGGGGACAAAAAGTCGATGGTTACGATCTCGCCGGGTGCGTAACCGCCAATACGGATCTTGGCGCCGTTATGCAAACGAGTGGCTTCCATTACCGGATCACCATCCAGCACCAGAGCATTGCTGGCATTGGTCGAAGGGATGAGGAAATAATCCTGACCGCGCTTTTCCAAGTCTGCATGATGGCGCGAGATAAATTTATTATCCAAAACAATATCGTTATCTTCCTGCCGGCCAATGCGCACGCGATCTGCTGTGATCGTGATGATCTTTGGTTCTTTGCCAGACTCGTTTACGACCAGGCGCGGAGGCGCAACCGGGATCGGGGGCATTTCTACAAATGCCATCGTTTGATCTGCGGCCGAGAGCGGCTGTAAACCAAATGCGGTGGCGTCGCTCTTGCCGGGTTCCTTCGCTATTTTTGCATTGAAGAGCGTAGCTTCCCCTTTTGGTACAACAACCGGGATCACCACCCGCATTTCAAAATCAGGACCCAAAGCGATCATATCGCCATTTTTGAGTTGATACGTTTTTTCGATACGCCGTTCATTAACATAGGTGCCGTTACTGCTATTAAGGTCTTCCACCTCATAGCCTGTATCCACTTTCGAGACCCGCATATGCTTGCGCGAGATGTTCTCGAGTTTAATGGGCACATCCGCCGCTTCATCCCGCCCGATGATGAAAGGCAGTTTGGATAGTTGGATCTTTTCACCAACCCGCGGACCTTTCGTAATGACCAGATGATCTTGTGTATCACTCATGATTGCCTCCAGTAATGGTCTTTCAAGTTTAATATCATATAAAATTATTAATTCACTTTACACAGTTTATGCTCTCGCAGGGTCTGTGACCCTGCGAAATAACCTGCAAAACACGGTGGTCACAGACCACCTTCGAGCGAGAAGCTTAATATCATATGCGGTTATTAATTCACATCCCGGTCATGCAAGCGGAACAGGATCAGGCGCGCGCTAAAGACCAGCGCAACGATCAGGAAACCCTGATAGATCTTATTTTGTATCACCTGATCCGCCGCCAGCGAGAACGAGACTGGGACACCGGCGAATATGTGAGCAAGACTGACCAAGCCCATACACACTGCGGTAATGAAGAGAATACGACCGATCATCCGGCTCAACACACTGGTTGCAAAGACCCACTTATTCACGGTCGACCCAAGATTGACGATCGGCTTACCTAAAATGGTTTGAGCGCGGATCATGAGATCATTGAATGTATTCCCTAGATCTTCGACATTCAGAAAAACACCGTCACCAGCATTATCTCTTAATTTCCGCCGCCACTTCCGCTTGACCAGCTGTGCCCGGATCTTCATGAAATCGGTATATTCCTGATAACGGTCCAAATGATTGTCGAGGCGCAGAACGATCGAATCGTACAGCAGCGTGGCACGGACCATGCGCAGCATATGTAAATTCATCGGCAGGTTGAACTTTTGAGCGACGCGTATCAAAACAAACCACTGCCGCGCCGAGGTGCGTTCCCAGTACTGGGTATATTCCGCCGGGGTATTGAAGGTATGCAGTACCCGCATATACTCATCCTGCGCATTTTTGACCAGTGAGGGTAGATCCACCGGCGGCAGAGGCTCCATCAGGCTGAGTGAAGCCCGGGTCATGGCTTCCACATCCTGGTTTTTCATACTGAGCACCATCTGTTCCAGCGCAATGCGTTGTTGATTATTGAAACTTCCGCAGCTTCCAAAGTCAATGAACGTGATCTCGTTATTTGGGCGGATCAAAATATTGGCGGGATGCGGATCTGCGTGGAAAAATACATGCTCATCCGCGCTCCAGAAAAATGCCAAAAGGATCCGGCGCGCCACCACTGCCGGATCAATATCCAGATCCTTTAACAGCTTAAGCCCTCGCATGTTTTTTTGTTCTTTGATCGCAATGACTTCCCACAACCAAAGCCCTGACACAAATTCCTGCACCAACACTTCATCGCCCGAGTATTCAAAATACACCTGCGGCGCAGTAAAAAAGTTCCAGCCCGTCTTTTTAGCGTTACGGCGGAAGATATCTGCAAAGCGCGCTTCACGCCGGAAATCCAATTCTTCCATAAGTACTTCACGCAGGTCAATGCGCAGCTTGTGTGTAAAGCCGGGACGCATGATGGTCAAAAATTCAGCCAGCCCGGTGATCCAATCCAATACCTGCAGGTCAGCCGCAAAAAGTTCCTTGATCCTCGGCCGCCGAACCTTCACGACCACTTTCGTGCCATCCTTCAACGTTGCTTGAAAAACACACGCCAGCGAAGCAGAACCGATCGGCTTCGGATCGAACACAGTAAAGACTTCCTGCCACGGGCGCTTGATCACCCG
>JAYUGV010000102.1:0-5089 GCA_043767565.1 Anaerolineales bacterium | reverse complement strand
AATGTTTTTGGGCGTGGCTGTGTTCTCTTTTGTTTAGGCATAAACCAAACTTACACAGTTACGCCCTTTTTGTCAAACCTTTCATGCACCAACGCCGTGCAATTCTACAACGCCTGAGCGAAACGTTTTTGATCCGATAAGTTCTAATGTAAGATTCTTGCCCGATTCGAACAAACGGGAACCTTTTCCTGCAACGATCGGGTGAATAAGAAAACGATACTCATCGATCAGACCAGACTGAGCGAGTTGCGCTGCAATGTTCAACCCGCCGACGGAAATATTTTTACCTGGCTGTTGTTTCAGTTTCGCGATCTCTTCTTGAAGGTTTGAGCGTAGCAGCGTTGTGTTGTTCCACTCCACGCTCTTCAATGTTGTTGAAAAGACGATCTTCGGTATCGCATCGAACGTGCGGGCAAATTCGTTGGTCGCTTTTGATTCCAATTGATCCGCTGCGACATCGTGCCAGTACGGATACATCAGATGATAAGTGTTGCGCCCGAAAATTTCAATATCTGAATCCCGCAGGAGCCCGGTAAAATACTCGTGCAGTTCGTCGTCGACGACTCCCGATTCATGTCCGCAGCAGCCGTCAACGGTGATATTGATGGCAAAGACAACGTTTCTCATTTTTTGTTTTCTCCTTGTTATTGATGCTCATCTATGATGATTTTCAACTCGTCAACCAATTCTCGGAGCGAAACGACAACAGCCATAAAGAGCTTATAACTTTTGAAATTCATGAAGTGGCTGCCTACCTATGATTTAAGCGAAACCATTCTTCAACTTCCAGTTGTGATTGCGCCTGCACGCTCGTAATTCACGACAATGACGCCAGTCGAGCCGACGATGCTCTCCGTCACCTTGAACGCCGCCGGGATCGTGCCATCGGCAAACAACCGTTTGCCACTGCCCAACGTGATCGGATAGATCATCAGCCAGAACGTATCGACCAAATCATGCTTGATCAGAGTCTGAAGGAGATTACCACTTCCCCAAACGTGCAAATCCGGCCCTTGCCCTTGCTTGATCTTGGCGACTTTTTCTGGGATATCTCCGTTTAAAAACACGGAGGGTTGCCATGCGCCAGACGTCATGGTATGCGAGGCGACGTACTTGGTCGCCGTGTTTAACGCCCGGCCATGCATCCGCATGTTGCGGCCAGTACGGCGCCCAAATATCAAAGGTTTTCCGCCCTAACAACAGGTCGAACGGCATGTTCATCTGCTTTCTCAGGGCTGTTCCAACAATCTCGTCGGAATACGGCCCTGCCCACCCGCCATATGCGAAGCCGTCGCTGGTATCTTCGTCTGGCCCGCCTGGGGCTTGTATGACACCATCCAGAGAGATATGTTCAAGCACAATAATTTTTCTCATGAGTATTCTCCTTTACGAGATTGTAGAACGTACGTTCTGTTTCGTCAAGACAGAAATAAACTAAATTCCGAACCTGTCGAAGCCAGCCAACTATGATTTATGCGGAACCATTCTCTACCCACTGCATATAGAGAACGTCCCGCAAGTATGAGACTTGCGGGACGTTCTCTATTAAACTTTATTTAACCCAGGTTGCTACCTTTCCATAGATTCTCACGATTGCCCGTCCGGCGACCCTCACCCTACCCTCTCCCAGCGGGAGAGGGGGAAGCCGTCCCGATTAAAAAATCGTCTCAATCAGGGTGAGGGAAAGTGCAATCACACAAGGTAGCAACTTGAGTTTATTTACTGACTGTCACCTTCGTCCAATCCACTTTCGGGAAGATGCCTTGCGGCGTCACGACGAGTCCGCTCACTTTACTGCTGAACAACAAGTTGGCTTTGCCATAATACAGCGGCAGCCAGCCGACTTCGGTCAACGCGATCGTTTCGGCTTGTTGATACATGGGCAAACGCTTCGGTAGATCGGGTTCGATATCAGCCTGATCGACCAGCTTATCAAACTCGGCGTTGGAGTAATGTCCGTTATTGTTGCCCACGTCGGTGCGCAATTGCTGTGAGACAAAGTTCTGCGGGTCGGGATAGTCCGCGCCCCAGACGCTGATATAAAAATCCATGGCAGCAGCAGACGTCGGGTCGTTGGCGGTGGCGGTCAGGTCATCGTTGAACTTGGAAAGTTCCTCGGTATTGATCTGCACATCCACGCCGAGATTTTCCTTCCACATTTGCTGGAACGCCGCCGCGATCTTCGGGAAGTTCGGATCTTGATTATTGATCGAGAGCGCGATCTTCGGGAAGCCTTTGCCATCGGGGAAACCTGCATCCGCCAAAAGTTGCTTCGCGTCTGCAATATTCATCGCCTGGATGGCAACCGCATCTTTGTTATATCCAGGCATGCCCGGCGGAATGATCGTATCCGCGCGGACAACTGCGCCTTCGAGCACTTTGTTGATCAACGTATCTTTATCTACGGCTTTGGCAAACGCCTGACGCACCTTCACGTCATTGAACGGCGCGCGCGCATTATTGAATCCAATATACGCGACAAAGAATTGATTGAACTGCTTGAAATCAGGATTGCTCGCCACCGTTGAAATTTGATCGGTGGGGAAATTGTACGTGCCCATGATATCCAGCTGACCGGTTTGATATAACTTGAGCGCCGTCGCCGCATCCTGAATGAACGGCATGTCGATCTCGGTCAACTGCGGCTTACCCAGCCAGTAATTGGGATTCGGCACGAGCGTGATCGATTGGTTATGTTTCCATTCCTTCACCATGAACGGACCCGTGCCATACGCGGTGTCGGTCCAAGTGGTGGGGTTGGCATCCACAGCTTTCTTCGACACCACGAACGAAGCCGGGAAGGTCAACTGATACAGGAAGTATACAGCTGGGGTTTGCAGATCAACTTCCAGCGTTTGTGGATCGATCACTTTCACGCCGCTGATCGAAGTCGCTTTGCCCTCGGTCACATCCGTTGAACCAACGATGTTCGAGAGGTAATAACCGGCGTTGCCATTGGCGAAATCCTTGCCAAAGGCGCGGTTGAGCGAATAGGAAAAATCTTCCGCTGTGACCGGGTCACCGTTAGCGAACTTCAATCCTTTGCGGATATGGAAGATGAAGGTCTTGCCGCCATCTTTGACATCCCACGATTCCGCCCCAGCCGGAGCGATGTTGAGGTCACTATCGAGTCGCACCAAGCCCTCGAACACGAGGCTGATCACACCCACCGATTGTGACGCACCGGCCAGCGGCGGGTCCAGGGCGGGTAACTCATTCACACCCTCCAAGCTCCAGCGGAGTACGCCACCAGTTGAGGCGGCAGTCGTTGGAGCACATGCGGCTAGGATCATACTTATTGCCGCGATCAAACTGATCACAATGAACAAACTTTTCTTGCTGAACATATTCTTCTCCTTAATAGATTGAAAAACTGATTTAGTGTAGTGAATTTCGACGTTCAACACCCATGACTTAGAGGCGTTGAGACCCTGATTTGTTACGCACTTTAAGCGCCCGATCTTGCGATCAACCCCGCCGCGCGCTGACCACTCTCCACTGCGCCTTCCATGAAGCCTTGAATTGCGGTGGCATGTTCACCTGCAAAGAACAAACGACCCGCAGGTTCAAATAACGTGCGCCAATGTTTCAACACCTCGCCGGGCGCGAGCGCCATATACGAGGCGCGTGTGAACGGTTCGTTGTTCCATGCCACGGTGGCGGTATTCTCGATCAGGTCAGATGACCCCGGGAATATATTTTCAATGACCGATACCGCCAACTTGATGCGCGCTTCATCCGATAAAGCGGATAGTTTCACGCCGGGCTCTCCGCCGGTATACGCGGTAAGGATGCCGTGCTCACCCGGCAGATGACTCGTCGCCTCCCAGGTCTGAACGATGGGCTGGTCGGTGGACAAGCGGCCGTTCCAACCCTTAGCCTTCCAGAAGCGTTGACGATATTCGATCAGCACCTTGGTCAACGCGCCATAGGAAACTTCATGCACCATGCGATGATGTGCAGTAGGCAGCGGCGGATTAAATTCGATCAACCGCGCAGTGGTCAGCGGAACCGCAAGAATGGCAAACGCGGATACTAGCGTGTGAAATGTGTCGCCCTGTTTGTATGTGACTGAGACCCCATCTGGTTGATCACTAACTAATGACACCACAGCATTCAAGCGCACATCGGACAATACATCTGCGATTCGTCGCGGGATCTGGTCATTCCCGCCGTTGACACGGTATGTTGACTTTGACAAACCCGGGGTGCTGTAATACATAGCGGCATTACGCGCCAGATCGAGCAATGAAAGTTTCTCAGGCTCGCAGGTATATTCTGAACGGATGTGGTCTGCAAATGCCTGGCGTCCCAGCGGATGTACATCTTGCGTATTGATCCAATCGGCTGATGATTTTTTATCCAACTCTTTTGCATTGGGTGCGGTTTCAGGGTGCATGGGATCGGGTACTTGCTTCCCCAACTCTGCCAGCGCAACCCACATTTTTTCATACTCACTATCCAAGTCAAAACCCCACACATTCACATCATGTCCCAGTCCCGCTTTGCCTTCGTAAGCGCCCCAATCGTCAGTTTGTCCGCGCCAGCTCCCGACCTCACCCAAAGATAAATTGAACTCCTTCACATAAGCCAGCATGCGCGCGTGCTGCTGGTCAATGAATTCACCGCCGCCCTCGGCAACCAATCCATTCGAAAAATCGCGGAGGCTGTATACCCGTCCACCCACACGCTCGCGCGCCTCCAACACCGTGACCTTCCAACCCGCACGATGAAGATCATAGGCGGCAGATAAACCAGCAAGTCCCGCACCAATGATTGTGACCGTTCGATTGTTTGATGTCATCTTCATAAATTCTCCGAATGGAAATATCACAAGAACCCCGTAGGGGTGACAAGATTATAACTATGAACGCGATTAAATAATAATCCCGAAGGGATGACAGGATTCCCATGCCATCCCTTCGGGATTAGAACCTATAATGATCTTTAATCTACAATCATTTCACCCCTACGGGGTTATCCACTTCTTCGTAAAAACTCTCTGATCGAAATCGACGCGGCTGCGCCTTCCCCCACTGCAGAAGCAACTTGTTTCGTGCTGCCATGCCGTGCATCACCGGCAGCGAAC
>JAYUGV010000101.1:0-12863 GCA_043767565.1 Anaerolineales bacterium | reverse complement strand
GCCCGTCAACGCGACGCGTGGCAGAATGTCGTCAACTCCTTGGACCGCGCTGAAGATTATCGTCAAACAGATGCGTCAAAATTACTGCGTACTGAAGCGCAGTCGAACCTTGATACATTAATGGGGATCATCAGACTCGAATTTGTCCCTGCCTTTACGAACGGAATTGGCGGCGCCACACAGGTCAGCCGCATGGCGGCGAGCGAAAGCGACTTATACATGCTTGATGCCGAGCGTGGAAACATTCTGCATGCCACGTTCACAGGTCGCAGTCTTGAATTGGACAGCGCCTTCAACTGTCAGCCCGGCACGTATGCGGGTTATCAAGTCGGCACGTTGGTGGATCTGCTTGCCCTGCCGAAGATCAACGCGGCGGGTGCGAATGTGCTGGGCATCGATTCGAGCGGCAATCTTTTATATTGCGCGTCGGGGCAAATACCGCAAGCTATTCCACTCCCGGCTCTGCCCAATACCAACTGGGGACGCATCACATCGTTCGTATTGGACAGCGGCAATTTATATGTACTCGATGCCACCTCGCGCGCGGTCTGGGTCTTTGTTGGCAAAGACAGTGCCTTTGTGGATGTGCCCTACTTTTATTTCGGCAACCAGATCCCCACAAGCATTGATAACGCCATCGATCTATCAGTGAGCGGCGACGACCTATACATGCTCTACGCGGATGGGCATATCTCCGCCTGCATCTTCAGCCGCATCCAGGAAACCCCCACGCGCTGTGTAGACCCGGTCATCTATCAAGATCAATTCCCGGCGCATCAAGGTCTCAACGTTTTCGCGCAGGCGCATTTCACGCAAATGTCACTGACCAACCCGCCGAACTCGGTTGTCCTTTTACTGGATTCTGAAAATCAAACCGTTTTCCGTTTTGCGCCGCGTTCACTCGAACTACAGAACCAGATCAAAAGCTATGCAGGCAAGGGCAATCCGTTCAGATCCGGTTCGGTCGGCGCGATGACGGTCAGCCCGAATTATGTGTTGTATCTTGCGGTCGGGGATCAAGTCTACTTCGCGACGAACCTGCCGTAACCTGTAATGCGATATTAATATCGCGTTACGCTTGTTTACCCCACACTTCATACAACCCCAAATTCCCCGTCTCCCCATCTGAATAAAACACATCCTTGATCTGAAAACCAGTTGCTTCAGCGAGTTCTTTTAATTCGCCTTCATCAAAGTGATGGACATAACGCAGACCTTCACCGCCACTGCGCCAATCCAAGAGATAATCGCCCGCGTCCACCTCCGACTCTGAAATTGCCGCAACATCCCACGGCTGAATCCTGGCTTTGAGTTTTTCGCTGTTAAGGAACTGCCAGTTGGAGTGGATGAAAAGTCCGGTGGGGCTTAGTAATTGGTAAATGGTTCGTAAAATACTTAAACGCAATTCACGGTTGGGGATGTGATGCAAGACAGCAAAAGCAGTAATCAGTGACCAGTGATCAGTGACTAATAACTGGTCACTGATTACTGATAACTGTGTAAGATCAACTTCTTTAAAAATGGCAGAAAAACTTTCCGGCTGGGACTCGGCATCTCGGAGCAGAGGCAGGCTGAAATCCACGCCCAGATACGAGCCGTGATGTTTGCGCTTTGCGAGTTCGCGTGCGAGTTCGCCGTTGCCGCAGCCCAAGTCCAGAGTATCCTCATCCCCATTTAGCATTTCGAGCAGACGCCGCACGCCGGGCTGGATGCGATGGCGCGTGGCAGAGAACGAGTCGCCGAAGCGGGTGTAAAAATCTTTGTTGAGCTCGATCAGACGCGTGGCGGTGGCTGGATCCATGCTGAGATTATACCCAGCGCGGTCGCAAATTGCGACCGCGCTATTCTATAACGGGTATAATGCCGCCATGCTTACGCCGCTTGAGATCGAAAAATTATCGAACGAATTCGAGTCGCAGACCCCGCAGGAAATTATTGCCTGGGCAATTAATACTTTCTGGCCCCAGGTTGCGATGAGTTCATCGTTTCAAACGCAGAGCGTGCCGTTGTTGCATATGGTCTCGCAGATCAATCGCAACTTGTTGATCTACTTTATCGATACCGGCTATCACTTTTGGGAGACGGCAATCTTCCGCGAACAATTGGCTTCGGATTGGCACTTGAACGTGTTGGATTTGTACCGCGATTCGCGTTGGGATGTGTATGTTAGAAATAACACGCGCAAGCTCCC
Source organism: Anaerolineales bacterium (assembly GCA_043767565.1). Classification (GTDB taxonomy): domain Bacteria; phylum Chloroflexota; class Anaerolineae; order Anaerolineales; family Villigracilaceae; genus Defluviilinea. The sequence goes on along the minus strand of JAYUGV010000101.1, from coordinate 10,672 downwards.
GTTGGAAGATCCAAATTTGTGTTGCTATATTCACAAGGTTCAGCCGTTACAAGCCGCGATGAAAGATATGCTGGCGTGGATCAGCGGCATTCGCCGTGACCAGACCGCCACGCGTGCGCACGCGAAGATCCTGGAACTACAGGAAGACGGTTTGCTGAAGATCAACCCGCTGTTGAATTGGACAAAGGCGGACGTGAAGCGTTATATGGAAGAGAACGCTCTGCCGTCGCACCCATTGCTAGACAAGGGTTATCGTAGTGTTGGTTGCGCGCCCTGCACAGTGGCGATCGGAGTCAATGACGATGAACGCGCCGGTCGCTGGCAGGGACGCGGGAAAACCGAGTGCGGCTTGCATACCGACATGTTCAATAATAAGGATCTTTCGAAGTTGAAGAATGATTTTCAAATGGATATTTCGGAAATGGAAAGAAGAAAAGCAGCCAGGTAAATATGCAATCTGAAAAACGCACTCGCTGGCGCGAAACACATCTTCTAACCCCTGATAAAAAAGATCTGGCACGTTTTGTGTTGGATGAAATTCGACGCGGCCGCGATGTGACCAAGACTCTGCGTAGTCATCCGCTGGAGGATGGCAGCGGGTATCTGAACAAGTCGATGTTAGTGACGATCTACAATGAAATGGTCGCGGCGGGCGAGATGAATGAAGATCCGCACCTGCTCGAACGCATCCGCATGAAGCCAATGCGGACGCTTTCGGGCGTGACGACGGTCACGGTGCTGACGAAGCCGTATCCGTGCCCTGGCAAATGTATCTTTTGCCCCACTGACGTTCGGATGCCCAAGTCGTATTTACCCGATGAACCCGGTGCGATGCGCGCCGTGGAACATCAATTCGACCCGTATGCACAAGTGCGATCGCGCATCACGCAGTTGAGATCGCTAGGGCATCCTACCGATAAAATTGAATTACTCATTCTAGGCGGGACTTGGTCCTCGTATAAACGCGATTATCAGGAATGGTTCGTCAAACGCTGTTTTGACGCGATGAACGATGCCCTCACCTCTACCCCTCTCCCTGAAGGAGAGGGGAAAGAAAGGGTAGGCGAGAACGAACTTGATGAGGCTCACACCTTCAATGAAAACACACATCATCGCAACGTAGGATTAGTCATCGAAACGCGACCAGACGAGATCACGCCGGATGAGATCAAATGGCTGCGTCATCTGGGCGTGACCAAGGTGCAGATGGGCGCGCAGAGTTTGGATGACCGCATCCTCGATATGAACAAACGCGGTCATGATGTGGAATGTACGCGCCGCGCCACTGCCCTGCTCCGTGCGGCGGGTTTCAAGATCGTCCTACACTGGATGCCCAACCTGCACGGCGCCACTCCCGAATCAGATCGCGAAGATTTCGCTAAATTGTGGAATGATTTCTGCCCCGATGAAATAAAAATTTATCCAAACCAATTACTGGCAAATGCCGAGTTGTATGAATATTGGCAACGCGGCGAGTTCAAGCCGTATACAACCCAGGAATTGATAGACCTGATCGCCGATATCAAACCGTCTATTCCAAGATACTGCCGTGTGAACCGCGTCATCCGTGATATCCCGTCCACAAATGTGGTGGAGGGAAATCGCCGCACAAGTTTACGACAAGATGTGCAGGATGAGATGAAACGGCGCGGGACAACTTGTCAGTGTGTGAGATGTCGGGAAGTGAAAGGCAAATCGGTAAGTGCTGAGTCGTTGCGACTCGATGATATGGCTTATCAAGCTGGGTTGGCTGAGGAACACTTCATTTCCTACATCACGCCGGATGATAAGCTGGCTGGGTTTATCCGTTTGTCTTTACCGGGAAAAGATTCTCCGCAAACAGGTATCAATGATCTGGCTGGTGCGGCGTTGATCCGTGAGGTCCACGTATATGGACAGTCTCTGGCGGTGGGCGCAGAGAAAGCAGGCGCGGCGCAACACACTGGATTGGGAACGCGTTTGCTCGAAGAAGCGGAACGCATCGCAATCGCAAATGGCTTCAAACGCATGGCTGTCATCGCGGCTGTGGGCACACGGGGATATTATCTCGGGCGCGGTTTTGAGCGCGGGGAACTTTATCTCACGAAAAAGATTGGATAATGCAAGTGAAAAGAGATAACTCAGTTATTTAGCCGGAAGAACTACAAGTCCTACCAACTTTCCGTAAATACTATTGGGCAGGATGCGACTTTCTGCATCTCCTCTCAAAATACAATATGGCACTCCGGGGGTGTCAATTCGTAATACGAAGATGCGATGTTTTCCCTCTGGGAGTGGCGGAATTTCAAGAGGGATGCGTGCGTATGCAGTATCTTTGTCTACTTTTCCATAGAAAGCTAAGTGATTGGGTGCAACCTCGATTTGTTGATAATCTACGAAAAGCAGTATCGCAAAGAACGATGTCTCCAACTCTTCCATTGACGGCGCATCCAGGTTGGTTACGTACTCATGACTTGCCAGCGCATAGAATGTGGTGGATATATCCCTGTTTACACTTAACCACGCGTCGGGCCAATTCCATATATCAATTCCATCATGTTTCAGGGTTAATTCAAGCGCCAAAAGTGGTTCATCTTTTTTTATAGAGCCTTCGGCAGGCAGTGAAACAAAATCTATTTTTCTAAATGGAGAAGATATTGGTTCGGCAATCAATGTGATTCGTTTATAAACTACGATTGTAATTCCATAAACATCAGGATCGTTCTGAGGATATGGAATACCAATGACAATGAGATCGTGAATCCCGGATTCGAGAGGCGGAATTATTACTTTGGTTGATAAATCGTCTCCTCTTTCCAAGTTTATGTCATTATAAAGCCCTGATTCGGGAAGGGCATTCTCGAGTTGACGTTCGTCCAATAGGACAAATAGTCGCAGGGTTGCAGGTTTTTCATTTCCTTCCGGGTACCAAAAGCGCCAGTCAAATAACAATTGTTCATTAGAGTTAACCCAATAGGTCTCATTGGCTATTTGATGCGGAGTTGAAAGATCTTCTGGGAGGAAACCTACAACTAAACCAGAAGTGAAATTCTGTTTGATATTTTCCCAATCATCTAACTCTTCGGGAGATATTTTTGCACACATCTCATCGTTTGTTTTTGACGAAATCTGTAGATCGTCCCATCTAATTACGGATGCTTCTTGATTGATTAGCTCCTTTTGAGAGGAGCAATTTGTAACAAGCAAACTATAAAACAATATTGCATATATTATTTTTGAGCGCATTTGATATGCCTTGATTTTTAAATTCTTGGGTAGGTGTGAGATATTCTTGATTACAGAGACACCGATACTGTCAGGGTTGGATACCAACTCCATCCTGATTTGGAAAACCCGTGGGCTGTATCCACTCGCCAGGTCTTGCCGAATACAGTTGCCACAGTTTTGCTTTTTGTAGACGTGACGGATCCTCCAGCGTTTTTCGCCGCACAAACTTGTCCCGCTCCTCCCTGGGGAGAACTATTCATATAAAGCTGTGTTGCCATAGCACATATACTGAGTTCGCCGACTGTATCAGAACTGAGACTGCTTATTGCCTTACCCTTCATCGCTGCAAGAGTCCATGAGAGTTCAGCGCTTGCAATTGCAGTTCCACCTCCAGTTATCGGCTGGGATGCATCCGGCGTGATACCCAAAGCTTCCAATTCTTTCGCGGTTGGAATTGGGAGAGATTTTGTTACGGACTTGCTGACCTGACCGATAATATCACCGCCTTTGCCGCCTCCGGCGGCGGCGATGGATGTGTTTGCAATCAGCAAACTTATCATAATGGACAGTTGAAGGATCAATCGTACAAGTTGTTTGATTTTCATGCCAAGCTCCTTTTATTTGAACATGTTTGTTTTGCCTCACACCTACCCAATCCGACTTCCCTCTTATCATAGGCGTTTCCCAAACATATTTCTACTAGGGAATCTCCTAGTCTTTTTTACTCCAAGGATCATCAGGCTGGTGCTTGAGCATCCAAACAATGGCTTCATCACGAGAGTTCACATTCAATTTCTTCATGATATTGGTCATGTGATATTCCACCGTCTTGATCGAGATGGTTTGGGATTTGGCGATTGTTTTGTTATCTGCGCCCCTTGCCAGAGATTGCAATAGTTCCTTTTCTCGATCCGTCAAGCATTCCCACTTTTCTACAACTGACTCCTTCCATTTTTTCGCCCTGACGATTTGTTCGTCGCTAAAATAAACTGTCCCTTCTGCGGCGCGGCGAATGGCGTTAATAAGTTGTTCCGCATTTTCATTTTTTAGCAAAAACCCTGCAATCCCTGAATCAACCATCTTTGCCAAATAGGCATCGCGATTGTGGGCTGTCAGAACCAGGGCGGTGGTTTCCGGGTAATTTTCACGAATCCATTTTTCGAGATTGGATGCGCCGGGTCCCGGCATTTGATAGTCCAGCAAAACGATTTTCGGGCGAAGTTTTGGAACCATTTCTTGAACCTCAAAACCATCCTGCGCTTCGCCAATGATTTCGAAATCATCTGCTTGCTCTAATAATTTTCGAATTCCAGCGCGTGCCATTTGTTCATCATCTGCAATAAGGATGGTGATTGTCTTCTGCGATTTGTCTGACATATAATTACCTCCTGCTTCGTTTCATTATAATATCACTGTTTTTTTTTTTTTTGTCAAGGAGTAATGGAAGGACTGTCTGCATTCCCAAGAAAAGAATTCATTACTACACGCGGGGGCGAGCTATTCTCACGAAAAAGATCGATTGATCAGAATCAGGTTTGGATGAGATGGATTCGGTTCCTAATCCGCAAGTTAATACAGACCGCCGACCACTGACCACGCACGGTCTGCCGTCCATCGTTTGCGGTCAATCCCGAATTAGAGTTGTGTTAGACATCCAAACGGGCGCTTGACTTGCGCCTTGCGCGGTGATAACAATATATATTATGGACTACAAAGACTACTACAAAATACTCGGTGTGGAACGCAAAGCCAGCGATGACGATATCCGCAAGGCGTATCGCAAGCTGGCAAAGCAACATCATCCCGATTACAACCCCAATAACAAACAAGCCGAGGATCGTTTCAAAGAGATCAACGAAGCCTATGAAGTGTTGAGCGATGCAAAAAAACGCTCGCATTATGACCGGCTTGGTTCTGATTATTCGCAATGGCAACAGCGCGGCAACCCCGGCGATTTCAATTGGGGTCAGTATGGAGGTCCGGGCGGTTCGCGTGTGAATGTGGACGACCTCAACGATATGTTCGGCGGCGGCGGCTTCTCTGATTTCTTTCAATCCATTTTCGGCGCAGGCGGCACGCGACCCTCTGCACGTTCACAATCCCAGGGCTATCAACAGGCACTCGAGATCACGCTTGAAGAAGCCTACAAAGGCACAACCCGTCGCATTCAAACCGATGGCAAGGAAAAAGGCGTGCGTATTCCGGTGGGCGTGCGCACCGGTTCAAAAGTGCGCGTGGCAGGCGCGGGACCCAATGGGCTCGATCTGTATTTGATCGTTCAAGTAACTGAAGATAAAAAATTTGAGCGCCATAGTAATGACCTGCATAGCACTGTGACGGTCAATGTCTTCACGGCAGTTCTTGGCGGCGAAGCAGAAGTTGAAACCATGGAGGGCAAGATCACGCTCAACATTCCCGCTGGCACACAGCCCGACCAGGTCTTTCGACTGGCTGGCCGCGGCATGCCACATTTGAAAAACCCGAATGAAAAAGGCGATCTCTTTGTGAAATTAAAGATCCAGATTCCCAAATATCTTTCCGCAAAACAACGCGAATTATTGGATGAAGCTTCGCGCATCAAATTTTAAAAGGAAAAAATGAAACGTATATTACTAGTTCTCTCCGTCTTATTAATCACATCTCTGGCTTGCCAGATGAGCGGACTCACGCCTCTTTCTCAGCCAAAGCCTGCTTTGCCATCCCAATCCACCTCGCCCCTACAAGTGGACTCTGCCATTCCGCAAGATGGTTCCTTACAACTGCTGTATCAACAAGTCATGCCGGGGGTTGTCTCGATCCAGATATCCACCTCGCAAGGCGGCGGATTGGGTTCTGGCTTTGTCTATGACACCCAGGGACATGTCATTACAAACTTCCATGTTGTGGATGGCGCTACAGCGGTCGAAGTGGATTTTGCCTCTGGTTTCAAAGCCCGCGGCACGGTGATCGGCGTGGATAAAGATTCAGATATCGCGGTGATCAAAGTCGATGCGCCTGAATCGGAACTTCATCCCCTGGCGTTGGGCGATTCAAATAGCCTGCAAGTGGGTCAGACGGTGATCGCGATCGGCAATCCCTTTGGGTTGAACGGCACTATGACCATTGGCATCGTCTCAGCGCTTGGGCGGACGCAAACCTCAGCCCACAGCATCGATGGCGGCGGCTTTTTCAGCGCGGCTGATATCATCCAAACCGACGCGGCAATTAACCCCGGCAATAGCGGTGGTCCATTGCTCAATACCAGCGGGGAAGTGGTTGGCATAAATCGTGCCATCGCCACAGATAGCAGTACCGCCTCTGGTCAGCCTACCAATTCCGGGATCGCGTTTGCAATTTCTGGAAATATCGTCAAACGGGTTACACCCTTCTTGATTAAGGATGGGTCTTATGATTATCCCTATATGGGAATCTCATTTCTCCCTGATCAAGTCATGAATCTGGATGTCATTGAAGCGCTCGATTTGAAATCCTATACCGGAGCTTATGTAATAGACATAACCAAGGGTGGTCCTGCCGATCAAGCGGGTATCCGCGCGGGTGATAAGCCCACCCGTATTGATGCGATACTGGCTGGCGGCGATCTCATCACAGCCATTGATGGGAAATCTGTCCGCACCTTTGATGAGTTGATCAGTTATCTGGTTACTAATAAATCGCCTGGTGACACTGTTGTGCTCACCTTAATTCGCGATGGGCAATCTCAAGATATAACCATCACGTTGGGCGCGCGCCCCAAGTAAATAAAAAACGGGTCGAGAAAAATTCTCGACCCGTTTTGTTTATCCAAACCGTTCTTCCTTCCATACATCTGCGCGGTTGTGGTAACCAGCCTGTTCCCAAAATCCACGGCGGTCACGCGACATGAATTCAAGTGAGCGTAACCACTTCGCACCTTTCCATAAATAGGGTGTTTCGAGGTTTTTATTGCCGGGAATAAATCCCACTGTGCCGCGCAATGGATAACCATGGTCAGGCGTGATCGGCTGGCCGTCAAAATGCGTTGCAAGCAGGAAGTTTTCCTGTAAGACAACTTCCAACGGGAGGTTGACCGTGAATCCGTATTCGGCATGTTGCATGACATGCGTGGTGCCGGGCTTGATCTTGAATAAGCCATTCTCCACCATCGCCTTGACGGAGATACCTTCCCATAAAGTATCGAACTTGCTCCAACGCGTCACGCAGTGGATATCCATTTGGATCTTGGCACGCGCCAATTTGTTGAACTCATCCCACGTCCAGCGCTTTTCCTCTTCCACTTCACCCCAAACGCGGAAGTCCCAGGTGGCGGGGTTGAAGTGCGGCACAGGACCATAATGGAGAACCGGGAACTTGACAGTCAGCGCCTGCCCAGGTGGGAGGCGTCCTTCTTTGCGAATTCGGTCTTCTTCCTTGCGGCGGTCGGCTCCTTCAAATGATGAAAACATACCAATCTCCTCTCTAGAATTATATCAATAACTTCATAAGGATAGACTCCTCGTAAGGAATGGTTGTTACAAATGAACTATTACAATATTCTTAAGGGACTAATAAACTTCATTCGATCTTACGGGTACAGTTCCTTGCGAAAGTAGGACAAGTTCGTACTAATTCCTGCTGGCGCAATGAGCAGGCACTAAAAAGGTTATAATATCGACACCACGGATGAAGCCACAATGATTCCTAGTAACTTTTACGTCTTAACTGGCGTCTTATATATAGAACTTGAAAGCAGGGGCGACCTCCCATGATCAAAGATGGCGTCGCACTGCTCAAAGCCGCCCAAAAGCTGGACGAAGAAGCGCTCACAACGATCTTCGATGAATTTGCGCCCGCCATTTACAAATATACACTGCGGCTCTGTCACGACCCGATTGTGGCAGATAATATAGTTGGCGACGTGTTCGCCCAACTTTTGGAGCAATTTGCCCAGGGTAAAGGTCCACGCACGAACCTGCGTTCGTATCTTTACCAAACGGCATATCACCTTGTGGTTGACCGCTCCAGATATAACCAACATACAGCCCCGCTGGAAATTGCGGTTAACATGACTGGCAAAGGCCAATCTGCCATTCCAACACATGTCCAGATCGAAGAACGGGTTCTAATGGAAGGTCTCGTCACTGCCATGAATTCGGAGTTGACAGAAGATCAGCGGCATGTGATCGTCCTGCGGTTCCTGGAAGATTTCAGCCTCAAGGAAACAGCAGAAATTGTCGGCAAGGATGTTAACAATATCAAGGTGATCCAGAATCGCGGTATTGCCAAGCTGCGCAAAGCCCTTGGTATGCATATGGAAGAAGAAGATGATTAGCATGCAACTAAACCCGAACGACCAAAAAGTTATCGATTTGTTATCGAAACTAAAAGTTTCGAACGGAGCCTATCCGTCTGAAATATATGCAGCTCGCCGCCAGGCTTATCTGAAGCAGGTTGCAAGTGTTGGGCTGGGTATTGGTGGTGTAGGTGCGGGGCTTAAAAATGCCGCAAAAAGCGGTAATGGCGCCACTGGGACCGTTGCAACCGTAACAAGCAAAATTCTAGAAACTGCTCTTATCGCTGCTATTGCCATCGAAGCCGGTACAGCCGCGTATTTATATCGAGATAAAATAGCGGAATTGGTTCGAACATATACTGGTTCATCCACCGTTCAGGAAGTAGTTCCCCCAACAGGCGCTGGATCATCTTCAAATTCTGAATTGGTTGGTAACACTGAAGCTCCCGTTGTCACGGTGATCACCTCATCAGGTACTGTTATTGTAACTTCAGGCACGCCATCGCCAGAAGTCGCTGCAGGCAACAACAACGGCGAGACTACCAATCTCAATGCGACACCGGGGCCCAGCGACAAAAATGGCAATCAATATGGTCTTACACCCAAGCCTGTAAGAACGAAAGACAATAATGACGGCGGTGGTGGTAAAAACACTAACGGTGACGGAAATAATAAAAAACCATAACGCTGCCTAAAACCAATAACTACCCACGGCGCTCATCCTACAGGATGAGCGCCGTTATGTTTTACGCCAAGCATTGGACCAGGTAACCGATAATCGGTTCTACCGTTTTTGAAGGTTACGCCAGCAGTTGTACTGCTGGCTGGCGGCAGTACAACTGCTACCAGAACGGGTGGTATAAACGGCAATTACCAATGAGCCCAGTAATTTATTTATATTTCGCTAACATACCCATGCTATAATCTTCATCCGAAAAGGTAAATTATGCTAAAAAGTTTTGTAAAGATTTTCGGGGGCGACCCCAACAAAAAAATCATCGAACAATTAAGCGGAGTGGTTGCAGAGATCAATTCGCTTGAGCCGGAATTCGAAGCGTTAAGCGATGAAGCTTTACGCGCCAAAACGGACGAGTTCCGTGAGTACATTACATCCAGCATGGGCAATGTGGAAGGCTTGGATGCGAAGGCGCAGTTCAAGGCTGAGCAGGATGCGTTGGAAGAGATCCTGCCTGAAGTGTTTGCGGTGGTCCGCGAAGCCTCCAAACGGACTATCGGCTTGCGTCCGTATGATGTCCAATTGATCGGCGGCGTGATCTTACATCGCGGCTCGATCGCCGAGATGCGGACAGGCGAGGGCAAGACGCTGGTCGCCACCCTGCCGATCTATCTCAACGCGCTGCTTGGCAAAGGTATCCATCTCATCACGGTCAATGATTATCTGGCACGCCGTGATGCGCGCTGGATGGCTCCGATCTTTACCATGCTTGGTTTGACCATTGGCGTTTTGCAAATGGCGGCTGTGACCGAAAACGGCAAGAAGGCTTTCCTGGTGGATCTCGAACGCGAGTCGCCGCATGAGGATCAACAGCATCTCCGCATGGTGGATCGCAAACTGGCATACGATGCCGATGTGACCTACGGCACCAACTCGGAATTCGGTTTCGATTATTTGCGCGATAACATGGCTCCGCGTTTAGACGACCGCGTGCAGCGCGGTCATCATTACGCGGTCATCGACGAAGTGGATAATGTATTGATCGATGAAGCACGCACGCCGCTGATCATATCGGGACCTTCAACGGGCAACCTGGAATGGTATGGCAAAATGTCGCAGGTGGTGGCTCAATTCAAACCGGAAGATTATGAAGTCAATGAAAAAGACCGCAACGCCTCATACACAGAAGTCGGGTTGGTACATGCCGAGCAATTGATCGGTCAGCCTTTGATGGATCCAGACCGTCCCGAAGATGTATCCCCCGAACAGGCGCGCTTGCGGGGCTATCTCGAACAAGCCATGCGCGCGCAATTCCTCTTCAAACGCAATAAGGATTATCTCGTGCAGGGCGGCAAGGTCATCATCATTGATGAGTTCACGGGGCGCCTCATGCCGGGCAGAAGATGGAGCGACGGTTTGCATCAGGCGGTGGAAGCCAAGGAAGGCGTCAAGGTCGAGGCTGAAAATGTCACCTACGCCACGATCACCATCCAGAATTATTTCCGCATGTATCAGAAACTCGCGGGCATGACCGGTAC
>JAYUGV010000100.1:0-5114 GCA_043767565.1 Anaerolineales bacterium | reverse complement strand
CGCCCCGTATGCCTGTGGTACACTCTGCCAACCTTAACAAATCATACTAGCTTATTTTGACCCGTTTTCAACTCTAAAGAGTCTTATCCACCATAGGGAAGTATGAGACCCATGCAACAATCTATGTGTATTGCATCACGTATTAAGGAACGTATAAACGAACTAACAATCGTTTACTTAACAACGGACGGATAAGTCTATCTGCAAAATCTACACTTTGTAAATTTTAAATAGAATCTCTTTCGCCTTCATCACCGCCCTGGCTCGATGGCTGAGGCGGTTTTTTTCATCCATGGTTAGTTCTGCCATGGTCTTGCCCAATTCGAGTAATAGAAAGATCGGGTCGTAGCCGAATCCACTAGTGCCGCGTTCGGTGGGGATGATCTCGCCGGGACAGATGCCTTCAAAGATCTGGAGTGCAGGAGCTTGCTCCTGCATGTCCGACAGCAAGTCTGTCGGACTCCAGAGTTTTGGGATCGCGATAGCGATCGTGGCGTGGAAGCGGGCGGTCCATGGATGGGGTTGGTCTTGGAGTCTGTTGAGCAGGTATTTGCGGCGTTCGGCATCGGATAGTTTTTCGCCGTTGGTCGAGCCATAGCGCGCAGAATATAAACCGGGTGCGCCGTCGAGGGCGTCCACTTCCAAGCCGGAGTCATCGGCGAGGGAGATCAGGTTACTGGCTTGCGCAAAGGCAACGGCTTTCTTGGTTGCGTTCTCGGCGTAGGTGAGTCCATCTTCGAGCACGTCGAGGTCGAGTCCGATTTGGGAGGGGGTGACGAGGTCAATGTGCAGGTCATTGAGTAATTCTTGAAGTTCTTTTACTTTGCCTGGGTTGTTGGTGGCGATGAGGAGTTTGTTCATTTGATTCTCTTTCGTCCTGAGCGGAGGGACTGAGTGATCGTCGAAGTCCCGTAGTCGAAGGATAAGTTTGGCATGATACCTGCGCTTCGTCTGCGTTCGCTTGGTTTCGATACGACGGAAGACCGCCGCCTACTCAACCAGCGCTTACTCCGCTCAGCGCGATGTAATTTTTTCGATCGCCCATTGGGCGTGTTCACGGATCATGGGTTCTTCATCGTTGAGCGCGGTTTGCAGAACGGGGAGGGCGTGCATGTCGCCGATATTTCCTAACACGACGGCGATATTACGCAGGTAGCCGCGGCGTTTGGCACGCTGGATGGGAGTCCGCTTGAAGCGTTGGTTGAAGGCTTGGGGTGTAAGAGTCAGGTCTTCGGAAGAAGGAAGCGAAGGGGTGTCCATAAAAGCAGAATCTCCTTCAGGTGCGAATCGATTCCATGGGCAGACGTTTTGGCAGATGTCGCATCCAAAAGCCCAATTGCCGAGCTTGTCGCGCAGGTCAACGGGGATGTCATCTTTGAGTTCGATGGTGAGATACGAAATACAGCGGCGCGCGTCGAGAGTGCGGTTCGGCAAAATGCAAGCGGTGGGGCAGGCTTCGATGCAGCGCGTGCAGGTGCCGCAATGATCAGTGACGAAAGGCTCATCGGGTTCGAGCGCGAGATCGAGTAGGATTTCTGAAAGCAGAAAATACGAGCCCTGTTTTGGATTGATGAGCAGCGTATTTTTGCCGATCCAGCCGATGCCTGCGCGTTGAGCGAGATCACGTTCAAGGATGGGACCGGTATCTGTGTACCAGCGGTTCTTGATCGGACCCCCGACCTGCGCCTCGATGAATTGAACGAGTTCTTTCATCCGATCAGGAAGCACATCGTGATAATCTGCGCCGCGGGCGTAGGCGGCGACCCTCACCCCCGCTGCGACTGCACTCGCCTGTCGGCTCGTTCCGCTCAGCGTGACGGAAGGGGATGGAGGTGTGTATGGTGTAGCAAGGACGAGAATAGATTTACATTCTGGAAGAATTTCAAGCGGGTTGGCGCGGCGGGTGCGTGAACGTTCAGTGGCGAGATAGTCCAGTGTGCCATGTTGGTTTTGCGCGAGCCAATTTTCAAATGTGGAGTAGTGTGGGGGTGGTTCAGGAGTCGTCACGCCAGCCAGGAAGAATCCCAGCTGGCGTGCTTTGTCTTTGATGCTTTGTTTGAGATCGTTAGACACAAATAGTATTGTTTGAGTTTATGTACCGTCCCGAAGGTTTCTTTGAAAATATGTGTTACGTCTACAAACCTTCGGGACGTTCTAGTGCTATTGAACAATGATCTGGACGTACATGGCTTTATCGTCATTGCCGAGGAAGGGCACGCCCTTGGCGTTTTGCAGAGTCCAGAAACTGAAATAGGTTCCAGCCAGAGCGGGCGCCTTGAAATTCACGGAGACTTGCACTTCCTCGCCGGGTGCGATCGCAGCGGTTAACGGCTGCGCTTCGCCAGACATTTTCTCGCCATAGCTAAAGATCAATTTATAACCTTCGCCCCAGGCACAGTTGCCAATGTTCTTGATGAGCCACGTCTTGGTAAAATCCTGTCCCGGAGTCATTACGGTGTTATCCGGAATATTGACGTCCACGGTGTTCACGTCCCATGAATATTTATCGCAGAGGGCAATCGTTGTCCCTTGGGCGTTGGTGACTTCTGCGACAGGCGGCTCAGTGGCAGTGGAAGTTGGTTCGGGTGCGGTAGTGTTTGTTGACAGCGGCGGAGGGGTCGGTGTGAAGACCGCGGCAGTTAATGTAAATTGGGATACGACCGTGCTGGCTGCCGAGGTGCGTACTGCTGCCACATCAGGCGTGGGTTCCGGTGTGGTCGAAGATCCGCAGGCGGCGAGGAGCAAGGCACAAACAAGCAGAAGTACGAGATATTTTGATTTCATCTAAGCTCCCTGCTGTTCAAAATTATTTGCACTTATCTACAACAGTGACGTATACAGAAAATATTGTTCCGAAATAGTAGCCCGTATCGTTGCGCATACGCCAATGACCTTCGTATTTACCGGGCGTGCATGGCGTTGTCAGGTTAATGCCAATATTTATGCCTTTGCCGCCAGCTACAAAATCACTGCTTTTCGTGAATTCGAAGTTGACCGGGTCAAGATTGGGTGTGCTGCCGGCAATGTAAACAAGGGCATAGCCCTCATCCCAAGTACAGGTTCCTGTGTTTTTGATCGCCCATACTTTTTGGAAGTTGGTGCCGGGAGCTATCGTCTCGCCATCAGGAATGGTGATGTCGCCTTCAAAAACTGCGTTATTACAGGCATCGCCGAGTGCTGCTGTTGCCGGAGATTGCGAAGTAGGTAGTACCAGCACAGGTGTAGTACCAGCGATCGGGGTGCTGACAAATGAAAAAGTTGGGAGGGCAGCTGCATTTAATGTGGGTGAGGCAGCCCCGGATGTATCCAGGGTGGGCAAGGCAATTGTGGGCAGAACAACCTGGGTTTGGGTTGGCACCGGAGTATTGGTTGGCATGGCATTCGCGGTTTGAGTAAACTGCACAGAAAGTTGGGCAATGGTTGTGCCGACCAGCGCAGTACTCATCGCATTAACATCAAGGGTGGGCGCGGGTGTCGCACCGACATTACAGGCGGTCAAGAGCAGGGCGGCAGTGAGCAAAACCAGCAAGGTCTGCCGCGTTGATCTTCTTGAAAACATAATTGTTACCTCCATTAGTGAATGGTTAAATTTTTGGATCGGTTTGCACTATTCGTGACAGATATCCAATCTCATTATACTGCAACGCTTGTTGTTGCAGTATGCAGGGCAGTTACGATTGTCGCCGGTTGGATTATGGGTATGAGGTCGGCGGTGTGGCGGTTGGTGTAGAAGTTGCAGTGGCTGTCGCAGTATTGGTTCTGGTGATTGTAGGCGTAGGCGATAGTGTAAACGTCGCTGTGGGCGGTTGGGCGCTGAGCCTCGTGATTTGGGGCGATACCCACATGGCATAATCTTCGTGAGCCGAGCCATTTGCCAGGACGGTCAGGATGAATTTTACTTTTTGTCCGTTCAAGGCACTTAGATCCACATTGACTGAAAAGAATTGACCTTCGTAAATCTCATTCCATTGACCCAGAGTCTTGATCGTGCCATTACCAATCTGATATTGAAGCTTGAAGATCGCGTTGCAGTCATTAGCGTTATACATACAGTTGATCGAGGCTTGAAATCGGTCGCCAGATTGGACGGTGAACTCGGGATATTTCCCGGAAATGACACCATCCTTCACAATTTGAGGATGTGTGATCAGAGCCTTGTTTTGTACGCGGCCATTTTCCATTTTGGCTGGGGTCAGTACAACCACGAAGCCTTTTTTATCACCGTCTGTGCCGGGGCAGGGCAGGTTTTGCGCTTCGGTACTCCATTCAGCTTCACAGTATTTTTCAAGAAAATCGTATCCCAAAACAGCGTAGCCACTGACATTCACATCCAAATAAATGTTTTCTTCACCGGAATTCCCAACCCCAAACAAGACGCCGGATGCATTACGTAACAGCCAGTAGCCTTTGAACCGACCATTTTGATTAGGCGTGGTTAATAGGGCTGGAATATCAATACTCTGACCAGGTGCCACATTACCCGGTAATGGGATGCTGTTTGGGGCGCCGAACTTTTCTCCTTTTGAAAATACGAGTGCATATGAGGCTGTCCAGGTGCAGGTTCCAACATTTTTAATCCGCCAGATCTTTGTAAATGAAGTTCCCAATCCCACATTTGAGCCATCCGGATATGTAATATCAGTGATGAATGCCGCTGCGTCACATTTGGCGCTGGGTTGCACGGGCGGTACAACTGTATAGGTTTCGAAGACGATGGGACTGGAAGTGGGGACAGTCAATGTGCCGGTAGGGGATGGCTGCATGGTCAAGGACACTGCCCCCTGGGTCGACATGGCGTTCAACGTCTTAGCTGCGGATGTGTAGAGCGCATCCAGAGTAGCTGCGGGTTGCGGGGCAGCTGGCGCCAAAGAATTACAAGCCAGGATCACGATCATGACCAGTGTCAGAAAGATAGCTTTTTTAATTTTTGAGCCTTGCATACTTGCCTCCGGATTTATCACCCTCCTATAACGCTTGAAACAGCCGACAAGTTCCATTTATCTTTCAGCACGGTGGGGAGCACTCAAAGTTTGTTAGCACGTAAGCTCAAGCCGCCGTCACTTCGACACGGTGAGCGAAAGACGAACCGTCAGTACAAGCCTCGGCGGCGTTTT
>JAYUGV010000099.1:0-5125 GCA_043767565.1 Anaerolineales bacterium | reverse complement strand
GTTTCCAGAAGAGAGAATTGCGGTGCGGACTCCGTCAGCACGCGGGCTTTGAGCAGGGCTTCGGCGTATTCGTCTGTGCTGGTTGAGTCCCAGACGATACCGCCGCCCACGCCGTATTCTGCGGTTTGTGTTTCGCGGTCGATCAATGCCGTGCGAATGGTAACATTGCATGTCGCTTTGCGGTTCGGCGCAATATGGCCAATGCTGCCCGTGTAAATTTTGCGCGGCGTGGTTTCAAGTTCCGAAATGATCCTCATTGTGCTGACCTTTGGCGTGCCGGTGATGGACGCGCACGGAAAGAGCGCGGTGAAGATCTCGGTTAATGATGCGTTTGTTTTTGCCTGAACTGTGGATGTCATTTGCCAGAGCGTGGGATATTTCTCGGTGGTGAACAATTCAGGGACTTTGACGCTTCCGACCTTTGCGATGCGACCCAGATCATTGCGGATCATGTCCACGATCATGACGTTCTCGGCGCGATTCTTTTCCGAGGCATGCAGCCATTGCACCTGCTCTGCATCTTCCAGCGTGGTGCGCCCGCGTTTGACTGTCCCTTTCATGGGGTGGCAGGTGATAGTCTCACCGTCAAGTTGAAAGAATAACTCAGGCGAAGCGGACGCGATAACGTAACGTCCCATAGCGATGTAAGCGGCGTGGTTGTTTTGACTGCGTGCGAGATGCAGGAAGAAATTCCATGGGTCGATGTTGAAGTCTGTTTGCAGACGCATCGTGTAGTTGACTTGATATGTCCATCCTGCGGCGATGTGATCTTTGATCTGCTCGATGGCGGCGTTGTATGTGTCGCGGTCAACGGTGGGGAGCCAGGCTAAGGTCTCTTTGGGTGAAGCAGGCTGGGGTAAAGTAATGACGCGCGGCGCAGGGTAGAGTCCAAACCAGAGGAGGGGAAATTCGGTCGCCTGCGTTTCGTCTGTGCTCCTCGACGAACTCTCGTCGCTCCGCTCAACGCGAAGTACCTTGTCAAATGCGGGCGCGGCTTCGTAGCTGAGAAATCCTGCTGCGTGCCAGTTATTCAGTTTGATCAACTCTTCGATCTCGCGAAGGACGGGAATAACATTTGAAAGCGAGTCCGCTTGAATGACACGATGCGGATCAGTGAAGTGCTGCCATTTTCCGTGCTCTTTCAGCAGGACTTCATTTGTGTTTATGAAGGTTTCCATGTGGCTCCCATTGTACCCTTTTGATTGAGTGTTGTTCAACGGCGCTGATGATAAAATCAGTGAAATTTATCAAAGGAGAATTGACATGAAACATTATCGGATCTTTTTAGCGTTGGCAGTTCTTATGCTGGCTTCGCTGGCATGTAATGTCCTCACGGGCGGCAGCAAAGACAGCCCCGACGAACAAACAGGCGATCAGACCGAGCTGGCAACCGCAGCGCCCATACCTGCCAACGATGACAGCAGTACCGACAGCACGACCGTTACCGTTAGTTCGGAGTTCCCCATGACTGCCGATGCGTATCAGACGACAGACATCGGCGATGGCAGTCTGCTCTATTTCACCAAGATGTCTTTGGAGGCTGTGCTGAAATTTTATCGCGACGAATACACCGCGAAGGGTTATAAAGAGCGCGAGCCCTTGACCACGGTTTCAGGCGGTGTTTTCAGCATCGTGTTTGACGGCGACCCGAGCGGTAAAGCGATCGTGATCCAGAGTGTGGATATGGGCGATGGCAGTCGGACGGTCGCCATTCGGTTGGAAGACATACAATAACAATTTTTAGTGATGTCAAAGCCATCGCTGTTCATGGTGATGGCTTTTTCTTTGAGTCGAGGTATATGAAAAAAATTTGGAAGTGGTTACCGGCTTTGTTGGCGATGGTGATCATCTTTTGGTTTTCATCCCAGCCCAACGATAAGCTGCCGAACTTTAATTGGGCAGATGCGATTTTCAAAAAATCTGGACATATGATCGGATATGCTGTCCTTGCTTTTTGTTATTGGCGCGCATTGGATATGGATAAGAATAAGCGCTGGCTGGCATGGCTGTTCGCGATCCTATTTGCACTGACAGATGAATATCATCAATCCTTTACGGCTGGCAGGCACCCATCCATTTGGGATGTGCTGATCTTTGATAATAGCGGGGCGTTGGTGTCGTTATGGCTGGCGAATAAATACGGTAGACATTAACCGAAATTAAATCGGGACGCTGACGCGAAGCGCGCTGATGAACGCAGATTTTTTCTGCCACGGATTTCACAGATTTGCACGGATTTATTTTAAAAATAAATGGAAATTCGTGTAAATCTGTGGGCAAGAGGACTTTTGCAAGATGTCTATTATTAAAAAAGAACGACCAGACAATACAGTCTGGTCGTTCTAATTACTAACACCTAACCTTACTTGAACTCCAACTCGATCTCTTCGTCTTCCTTGAATTCTTCCATGCGGTCGATCTCGATATCGCCGAACAAGTCTTCTTGATGGGCATTGATGCGGTAACGCTTGATGAGTTCCAGCATTGCCAAAAAGGTCACCACGATCTCCATCCGCGATGCGCCGTCGGTGATCAACGCTTTGAATGATGAGCGCTCGACCTCTTTCATCAACTTTGCGATCATATCGATCTTCTCGCGGATCGTGACACGCGGCGCCGAGATCACATCGCCCAGCGGTCTTTTCTCAGCTTCCTTTTGGAATGCCGCCTCAGCCGCAGCAACAAGTTTCTCAAGGGTAAGATTCGATAGATCGAGCTTGGCTTCCACTTTAGGGGGCGGCGCGATGCGCAGGTAGGTCCGCAAGTTGGCGTGCTGGCGTTCAAGGATCCAGCTGCCGATCTCTTTGTAGCGTTTGTATAGTTTTAACTGGTCAACGAGCGATTGCGCCGAATCCTCTTCGCCTGCTTCACGGATGGGCGGTCTCGGCAGCAACGCCTCAGATTTGATCTGCAGCAACTTTGCCGCGATCACAATGAAGGCTGAGATCTCGTCTGCGCTGATCTGTTCGAGCCCGTTGATGTATGCAAGGTACTGGTCAGTCACCATTGCCAGCGAAACCGATGTAATATCCAACTCGGCGTGCTCGATCAAGTTGAGCAGCAGGTCGAGCGGTCCATCGTAGACGGGCGTGTGAACGTTGTAGTTGAGCTGACGTCCCAGCAGGTTATCCATAGAGCGTGAATTATACACGAGTAACGCAAGTGCTTGCTACCGTGTATAATCTTTACATGCCAAACGAACTTACTCATCTCGATGAACACGGTCGCGCAAGAATGGTGGACGTAGGTCACAAACCTGATACTGAACGGATCGCCATCGCACGCGGTGAAGTCCACATGAAAAAAGAGACGCTGGACTTGATCCGCGCGGGACAGATAAAAAAAGGCGACGTCCTCACCATCGCACAGATCGCCGGGATCACCGCTTCAAAACGGACCTCTGACCTGATTCCGTTATGTCATCCTCTCCCTCTCTCCAAAGTGGATGTGGATCTCGTGTTAGACGATTCTCTTCCCGGTGTCGTCATCACTGCCACTGCTAAGACCATCGGCAAAACCGGTGTGGAAATGGAAGCCCTCACCGCAGTATCTATTGCGGCGTTGACGGTTTACGATATGGCAAAAGCTGCCGAGAAAACGATGCGTATCCAGAATATCCGTCTGCTTGAAAAGCATGGCGGGCAATCCGGCGATGTGGTGAATGAATAATGTATGGAATCGACCAGCTTGCTGGTCGGGGTTACGGGAGCATACCCTAACGGGCACACGAGCTCCCTGACTCCATATGAGGAGTTATGAATTATCAACCTGTAAACCTTCAAGAAAAACTAACTAAATTCTCCGGGCAGTGGTCGCCGAAGATCATTGCCCAGATGAATGATTATCATTTCAAACTCGCAAAAGTGCAGGGCGAGTTCGTTTGGCATGACCACCCGGAAACAGATGAAGTATTCCTCATTGTCAAAGGCAAATTGGATATTCATTTTCGTGACGGAGTTGTCTCTTTGAATGAAGGTGAGATGTATGCGGTGCCTAAAGGCGTTGAGCATAAACCAGTGGCTGAGGCTGAATGTCACATTTTGTTGATCGAACCGGCAGGTACAGTTAATACGGGTGATGTCGTCAGTCAGAAGACCGCCCCCAATGATGTTTGGATCTAGAGGATCATGAATCACATAAAACTATTGTTTTTTGCAACCATCCGCGACCGCGCGGGAACGAAGACTCTCGAGTTGGATATCCCTGTGGATATGACGATCCAGGGTTTGAAAAATAAACTCGCTAGTGATATTCCGAAGTTGAAAGACTCAATGAAAAGTGTCTTGATCACCATCAACCGCGAGTATGCGTTCGATGAAGCGATCGTCCCTGCTGATGCAGAGATCGGGATGTTCCCACCAGTGAGTGGAGGCTGATCGCTTCCTGCGCCGTCCTCGGCGCAGAGTATACGCCGCCGAGGACGGCGGTTTGAGCATAGGATATTATGAATTACCCAACCATTTATTCCATAACTGAAGATGAAATCGATTTGAACGACCTGCTGGCGAAGATCACACTTACGTCCACAGGGGCGGCGGCGATCTTTACCGGCATGGTACGCGGCGTGACCTCGCGCGGTAACCCGCATGAGACAGAATATCTTGAGTACGAGTCATATATTCCGATGGCGGAGGCGAAGATGAAACAAGTCGCCGATGAGATCCGCGCGAAGTGGTCGGTGATCGAAGGGATCGCGATCGTGCAGCGGATCGGTAAACTGTATCCGAAAACCCCAACGGTCTTGATCGCATGCACAGCCGCACATCGCGATACGGGCGTCTTTGAAGCCGCGCGTTATGGCATAGACCGTTTGAAAGAAATTGTGCCAGTTTGGAAAAAAGAGGTCAGTCCGGACGGTCAATTTTGGGTGGAGGGGGATTACACCCCAAAGCCGGGGGAATGATTTGTTAGATATGACTTTACGTCTTGAGTCTGCTCGCCTTATTCTCCGCCCTTTTCAGGATTCTGATCTGGAGAATTTTCTTACTTATCGTAATGACCCAGAAGTGGCGAAATACCAAAGCTGGAATGTGCCATATCCACGCGAGAGTGGAATTCAGTTTGTTGACATTATGAAACATGCCGATCCTAATAGTCAGGGTGAATGGGTTCAGGTGGCGGTGGA
>JAYUGV010000098.1:0-34661 GCA_043767565.1 Anaerolineales bacterium | reverse complement strand
TCATCTTCGAACCGGAAATTTGATCAATATTTTCAAACGAGCCGCGCGAATAATATTTCACAGGCAACGCACCGAGGTATTCCGCATAATTCGCCACACCAGATGTGCCAACTTCACGCAGGATCTTCGCTTCATTATCATCGCGCAGCTTTCGATTGGCTTCTGAACGCAGGGTTTTATATTTTAGAAGGTCAAATACCGGAATCTCATTCGTTCCATACACGGCAATTGCTTTGAGATTCTTCGAACCCATCACCGCGCCCATGCCGGTGCGCCCTGCCATGCGTCCGTGATCACACATGATGGATGCAAACAAGACCTGCTTTTCCCCCGCCGGTCCAATCACACAGACTCTGGCAGATTTTTCTCCGACTTCCTCTTTGACTTTATCCTGGGTTTGATATGTATTCAGCCCCCACAAGTGCGCCGCTTTCTTAACCTCAAGCCTGCTCCCGTTTAACCAAAGATATACCGGCTCTGACGCCTTGCCCGTAATCCATAAGCCATCGTAGCCAGCCGCGCGTAACTCAGGTCCCCAAAAGCCTCCGATGTTGGATTCTGCCCATAGTCCGGTAGCAGGTCCTTTTCCACAAATGACGAAGCGTCCGGTTGTCGGACCGGATGTCCCGGTCATGGGTCCCATCAAAAAGAGCAGCGGCGAGTCCGGCGCAAGCGGGTCCAATTCTTTCGTCAGCGTTGAATACAAGATCCGAGCAGCAAGCGATGCGCCGCCCAGAAAATCCTTTTCCCATTTTTCGGGGATGGTATATTCTTCGGTTGTGTCGGTGGTTAGATCTATTTTCAGAATGGGTTGCATAAATTATTTGCTCCCAACGCATCAAGGCGACCTACAGAATTTCCTGCGTCGCTTCCTGTATCACGCGGACAAAATCCAATACAGTTGGCACATTGCGCATCATATAACCCATACTGCCCTTGACCTTCAGCTTGGAAGTCATCATGGCGGTCATAGGGTTTAGCTTACCGGTGACAATCGCTACAATATCATTATATTTTGCGCTCAAGATGAACGTGGGGTTGGGATATTTCGCGAGGTCGATCGCATATTCAACGGCACGGCATTTCCCGTGCCATAGATCAAGGTAAATATCCAGCACTTCTTTCAGGTTCCCTTCAGGGTCGATGTGAATGACAATATCACCCTCCCAGATCTTGGCGACATCGGCGTAACGTTCATCAGAATTGATCTTGGCTTCCAAGCCTTGCAGCCATTCTTTGCTTGGGAATATAGCAGTCATATCGTCCTCCATATATTTGATCAGGTTATTTTACCATTCTGTCCTATTAGCACATGCGCCACAAAAGATCGCTGGTTTTAAACGCAGCTGTGTTTCTGGCTAGCTACAGATAAATTCGCGAATTCTCTTGCGTATTTGAATAAAATGGTCTATGCTTGGAGAAACTTTCAACCGGAAAGGAGTCAGTGTTTATCACATACAACTTTCGATATCACCCCATCCAAATTTCCGTACACAAATCAAATCGAGGAGAAATCTCATGAAGAATAGTTACAAAGTGTTCGTGCTCGTGATCGTTGCCGCGTTGGCTCTGGTCGCATGTGCTCCTAAAGCCTCACCGGCAACTGACTTGCTCGGTGCCATCAAACAACGTGGATATGTATTGATCTCAACCGATCCGAACTACGCGCCGCAATCTTTCCTTAACACCGAGGGCAAACGCCCTGCTGACACCAAGTGTCCAGCCGATGCCTTGACAACCGCCGAAATGCAGGGCTTTGATGTAGATGTTGCCATCGCCATTGGCGACGCTCTCGGTGTCGAAACCTGCTTCGCCACCCCCGGTTGGGATACACTGACCGCTGGTAACTGGGCAAACAAATGGGACCTGAGCGTCGGCTCCATGACCATTACCACTGAACGCCAAAAAGTGCTTGATTTCAGTGTACCCTATTACTACACCCCTGCTGTGGTTGCCGCTCTCGCAAGTTCCGGGATCACATCCCTCGATCAACTTGCCGGAAAAGCCATCTGCGCCGGTGTCTCCACCACCTATGAAACCTGGTTGAACAAAGGCGAGCTCGGGTTACCCGCTTCATCCGTCTACGCCCAGCCGCCTGCTGATATCACGGTTGTGCCGCTTGAATCCGACCAGGAATGTGCCCAGGCGCTCGCCGCTGGTCGTACTGACTTCGCCGCGTACGCAACTTCTGTGACGGTTGTGAATGCCAATATCGCCGCGGGCATCCCGGTTGTACAGGTTGGCAAATCAGTCTACTCAGAAGATCTCGCCGCCGCGTTTGACAAGTCATCCACTCTGCCTACAGCCACCCTGAAAGCTGAAGTGGACAAACTCTTCACCGCCATGCACGGTGACGGCCGCCTGACTGATCTCTCAAAGAAATGGTTCAGCGAAGATCTGACAAAAATTCCTTAATCAGCATGTCTTGAATAAAGGGAAGCGGCTAAACGCCGCTTCCCTCCTTAAATCCATCTACCCAAAGGATTGGAAGCCATGAACCTGATCGCACAAAAAGACACTGGCGGACAAAAGTCTCAAGCCGAACTGCTCTATCAAGCGCAACTGCGTACGCAACGTCATTTCAAAGCAAACGTTGCTTTAACCTGGTTTATTCTGCTTGTATTATTAGTCCTTTTATTCAGCGGACCTATTAAGGTAAATTCGCAGTTTATTCGAGAGAACATGCTTTTCATTGCAGGCGGGCTGGGGCAAACCCTGCAGATCTCGATCCTTTCAATTATTCTGGCGATAACCATGGCTTTACTCGCCGCTTTGGGAAGGTTATCCAAATTCCCCCCTATTTATGCGTTGAGCACTTTTTATGTATCATTGATTCGCGGCACGCCACTCTATCTACAGATCATGTTCTTCTTTCTCGCCATGCCGCAGATCAGCACATGGTGGGCGCAATTACCAGGTCTCTGGGCAGGCGTGCTTGCATTGGGGCTTAACTATGGCGCCTACATGAGCGAGACCTTCCGGGCTGGGATCGCTTCGGTTGGAAAAGGGCAGCGTGAAGCCGCCATCGCACTCGGTATGACGCCCGGAAAAACCATGCGGCGCGTCATTCTGCCGCAGGCTCTGCGTTTTGCAATCCCGCCCATGGGCAACGACTTCATCTCTATGACAAAAGATTCCGCACTCGTAGCGGCAACGGGCTTTGTCCATGAAGTAATGTGGCGCGCTGTAAAGGTAGGGCGCGCACAATTCCACAGTCTGGAAGCATTGATCATGGCGGCTATTTTTTATTGGGTCATGACCCTTGTTCTTACGGCTTTTCAAAGCCGAATGGAAACGCGTCTGTCCAAAGGGGATCGCTAATATGGATCCGATCGTTAAAGTCTCCAATCTCGATAAATACTTTGGTCGCTTGCAGGTGCTTAAGGATGTCTCTGTTGAAATTCAGCCCCGCGAAGTGGTCTGCCTGATCGGGCGCAGCGGTTCCGGTAAAAGCACACTCCTGCGCTGCATCAACTTTCTGGAAGAGCCATCGCACGGCACGATTGAAGTAGATGGCGTCCGAGTGACAGGCGGAGAAAAAGGCAAAGAGCGCCGCCAATTGATCCATGATGTCCGTTTGAAGACCGGCATGGTGTTTCAGGAATTCAATTTATTCCCGCACATGAGCGTGTTGGAAAATGTGATCGAGGGACCAGTCACCGTCAAAGGCATGGACAAGAACCAGGCGATAACATTGGCGGAGGAAAATTTAGAAAGTGTTGGCTTGCTCTTTAAAAGAGATGAATACCCCAACCGTCTCTCTGGTGGTCAAAAACAACGCGTGGCAATTGCCCGCGCCCTCACCATGCAGCCGCGGGTCATGCTTTTTGATGAACCGACTTCTGCGCTTGACCCTGAGTTGATCGGTGAAGTTCTCAATGTAATGAAGAAGGTCGCTAAAGACGGCATGACCATGCTGGTCGTCACACACGAAATGGGCTTTGCGCGCGAAGTAGCAGACCGTGTCATCGTGATGGGTGATGGGGAACTCATCGAAGACTCGAATCCACAGGATCTATTCAATAACCCCAAAGATCCGCGCACCAAGGCACTCATCGACCGCTATCGCACCGGAGAAAAATAATGCATCTCGCCATCACCCGCGATGTGAGTTCGCGTTTCAATGAGTGTGAGCTTACGCATATCGATCGCACGCCCATCGATGTGCAGGTCGCACGCTTTCAACATCATGGATATGTGCAAGCACTCAAGGAACTCGGCTGTGCTGTTTTGGAATTACCCGCCGAAGCGGACTTGCCCGACTCGGTCTTCGTAGAAGATACCGCTGTCGTGTTACCGGACGCAGCGCTCATCACCAACCCCGGAGCTGATTCTCGGAAACCTGAAACCTTATCCATCATCCAAGCCTTGCGCCCCTACCG
Source organism: Anaerolineales bacterium (assembly GCA_043767565.1). Lineage (GTDB taxonomy): Bacteria > Chloroflexota > Anaerolineae > Anaerolineales > Villigracilaceae > Defluviilinea. Next base: position 30,279 of record JAYUGV010000098.1, on the reverse strand, counting down.
CGAGCTGGTCTTCATCGAGTCGCCGGGCACCGTGGACGGCGGTGATGTGTTGGTGTTGGGGAAAAATATTTACATGGGTTTATCCACCCGCAGTAATCAAGCAGCCGTGGATCAAATGAATGAGAAGCTGGGCAAATATGGATATCACACGCAAGGCGTCGAAATGCACGATTGCCTGCATCTCAAAACTGCTGTCACCCGCCTGGACGAAAAGACTCTGCTCATCAACCGCAAATGGGTGGATGTGGAAAACTTCGAGGGTTACGACCTGATCGATGTGGACGCATCCGAACCGTTTGCTGCGAATTGTCTGCCGGTTGGCAATGCCATCATTTATCCGGTTGCCTTCCCGGCGACAGGCGCGATCCTTTCGGCGCGCGGTTATCAGCTCAAGTTGGTGGTTGTGGATGAACTCGCCAAAGCCGAAGGCGCTGTCACCTGCTGCAGTTTGATCCTTGAAAATTGACCAAGTGGAGATCGAAGATAGCTAATGGCTGTTTAACCAGAACCAGGTCCGGCTGAGAACGAAGCGGCTTTTTATCCAAACAAAAAATCCCCGAAAACCATCGGGGATTTTGATGCTTGTGCGCTGGAGAGGACTTGAACCTCCACGTCTTACGACACACGCACCTCAAGCGTGCCTGTCTGCCAATTCCAGCACCAGCGCCTAGCCAAGCAGGGCGTATTATAATCGTGTTCATTGTGTTGTCAAGCAAGGTGTTTTTTATTGGTTATGTACTTCGTTAACGGGACAGATCTCAAGAAACAGCGCCCACTAAGGAATGGTTAAAGCATGAAAAAGAGTCCACCCTACACCGAACCGCTTTCAACGGTGCTGAGAAGACATCCCCAGGGGCGCAAAACTGAGATCGCCAGCACGGTACGGTGGGTGGCTTTAATATCACTTTTTTTGTTTCTCACATTAATAGCGACCGCGCTATTAACAGGCGCATATTTATATGCAGTGGTCACAGTGATAGGGGTTATTCCCATCTTGATCGCGATCAGGTTATTGAAGCAGGACGCAGTTACAGTTCCCAGCACACTCATGGCGAGCACGATCATTCTTTTGATTACCGGGCTGGCAACCCTGGGACAGGGCATATACGATATTGGCTTGCTGGGTTTTCCGGTTATTCTGATCGTGGCTGGGTTGATCTTAAGGGGCAGAGTGATCATGTATCTGGCATTTTTTATTATTCTCTGTATGGGCTGGCTGGGATTTGGCGCGCATTATGGCTGGTATGTACCCACTGCCAGCACCCTGGGCAGTATCGGCGATTTTTTCATCGGGAGCATTATCATTTTGGTGGCAGGCAATGCTGTCTATCGTTTGGTGAGGAATGTGTACACTACGCTGGCTCAGGCCGAGCAAGAGATCGAAATGCGCGAGAAGGCAGAAAAGGAACGCGAGGCGCTGATCCAAAAATTGAAATTAAAGAACCAGGAGCTGGATCGTTTTGCCGTAAGGGTCTCACATGATCTGAAAACACCGTTGATCACGGTGGCCGGCTTTCTGGGATTCCTAGAGAAAGATATTAAAGACGGGAACCATGAGCGCGTGGAAAAGAACGTAGCCCAGATCAGTGAAGCGGCAAAAAAAATGGGGAAGTTCGTTGATGAGCTGCTGGATCTTTCACGGGTCGGACGCATCACGAATCCGCCAACGGATGTTGCATTCGATACAATTGTGATAGACGCATTACAGGCGGCAGAGGGGATTCTTAAGGCGAAACAGGTTCAAGTGGAGATCAAAGCGATCTTTCCCTTCGTCCACGTGGACCGCGCACGCATCGTCCAAGTGATGCAGAACCTGATCACCAATGCGGTCAAGTTCATGGGCGATCAGCCGCAGCCGGTCATCAAGATCGGATTCGAAGAGATCAACGGCGAGCATATCTTCTCGGTCAGTGATAACGGGATCGGGATCAAGAAGGAAGATCAGGAACGGATCTTTGAATTGTTCAGCAAACTGGATCCGAACAGCGCTGGTATCGGGATCGGGCTTGGCATGGTAAAGCGCATTATTGAAGTGCATGGCGGGAGAATTTGGGTAGAATCAGATGGACAAGGAAAAGGATCCAGGTTTCGATTCACGCTTCGCAAGCAACTGGAAACGATCAGCAACCAACCATGACATTCAAAAAAATCGCCAGCATGCCAGTGACCCTGCTTGGTAAATTATGGGGATTTTTAACCGAGCCGCTTGAAGCCCTTCCGCAGCCAGGGGATCGCAGGCGTGCGGTGACAACTTCAGCATTTCTTTTATTTGCCGCCATCGCGGTGGCAACGGATCAAATAGTTGGGGGCAATATTCCTTTTGGTGCATTGGTCTTATTGATCATTGGGTATTTTCTAGCACGCACACGCTGGTTCAAAACCGCGGCGTTGATCTTAATTATTACACTCACATTTCCATCTTATCTCGTGGTTTTGAGATTGCATAACCCTGATCCAAGCAGAATTATTGCAGCATTTGCCTGGGTGGTTGTGCCGCTCCTGCTTTGCAGTTTGATCTACTCGGTGCGGGTTATAGTAATTGTCAGTGTTATTGATTTACTGGCTCAGCTTGTATTACCATTTCTGCGACCCGAACTAAATTTCAGAGTACTGGGTGGTGCAATCGGATTATTGGGATTGGTTTCTGTGATTCTAATCATTGTGATGATCCAGCGCGATGAAATCGAAAAAGACCGCCGGAAGGAATTGATTGAAAGTCACGAAAAACTCAGCCAGGAAGTCCTGAAGCGTGAACGCTTTGCCGAACAGGCGCAGAGCCGCGCTGACCAACTAGTGATGCTGAATGAAGTGAGCGCGGCAATATCCAGCCTGCAGGATTTGGATACAATCCTAAATGTGATCTTCGAACAGATGACTCACAACTTCAAGCTCGACGTTTTTTTTGTAGCACTGTATAACGAAAAAACCGACACGCTCTCCTTTCCGATCACAGTTGATAATGGGAAAAGATGGCAAGAACCAGAAAAAAAACTTGCGGATGCCCTTCGCACTGCCCAGGTGATCCAATCTGGTGAGCCGCTTTTGTGGAACCGCTCTGAGGCTGAGATTCAAGCAGCCTTGACCACCAATAACCGTGTCGGCGATGCTTCTCGAGTTGCTGCTTCTATAGTAATCAATCCCTTGCGGATCGGAAAAAAAACAGTCGGCGCAATTTCGATCCAAAGTTATGAAGCAAACACTTATACAAATGAACAGGTTATTCTTTTATCAGCGCTTGCTCATCAGATTTGTATTGCCATCGAAAACGCCCGTCTCTTCGAAGAGACCAGGCAAAATGCACAAAGCTTGTTAACTCTGAACGAAGTAGGACGCGCAGTCTCCGAATTAACTGACCTCTCGACACTGTTGGAAGGTATTTATGAGCAAGCAAAAAAGGCGATCGCGCTTGACGCATTTTATGTGGGCTTGTATGAACCCAACACCGATCAAATTATTTTCCCGCTCATGTATGATGATGGCAAACGTTATGAGCCCACCAAAAGCAAAGTAAACGAAAGCACAACTTTAAGCAATTTACGCCAGGGTGGAAAAGCGGTCTTGATCAATCGAACTCCCGCAGAACTGGCTCCGGTCAATAGCGAGAATATGCTTGGGAATACATCCCGGGGCTCCGCGTCCCTCATGATCGCCCCGCTGACTGTAGGCAATCAGGTTATTGGAGTTATATCGATTCAAAGTTATAAACTAAACGCCTACAGCGAAAAAGATCTAAACCTGCTGACCGGAATTGCGAACCAGGTGGCGGTGGCAATTCAAAACACGCGCCTGCTGGAAGAAACCAGACAGAAAGCACAACAGTTGGCGATCTTGAACGAAGTCGGGCGTGCTGTTGCAGAACTCATGAATCTGTCCGATTTGCTTGAAGTGGTATATGAACAGGGCAAGAAAAGCTTTTCACTGGATGCCTTCTTTGTTGGGCTATACCATCCCGAAACATATCAGATTTCATTTCCAGTGATGTATGACAGCGGAAAACGATTTCAACAACACCCAGGTCCAATCTCAGAAGATAGTTTTCTGGCTCACTTTTTGGGTGGTGGAAAAGCCCGCTTGATCAACAGAACCGCAGAAGAATTGGCTGTCCTGAAAAACAACGAAAAAATGCTCGGAGAGGAAACAAAACCATCTGCATCCATTATGGTCACTCCTTTGCTAATCCGCGAGAGGGTCATCGGACTCATCTCAGCGCAAAGCTATTCCTTGAATGCCTATAACGATAATGATCTGGATCTGCTCAGCCAGATTGCCAACCAGATCTCGATCGCCATTGAAAACTCACGGCTTTACACCTCTGCCCAACAGGAAATTGCAGAGCGTCTGAAAGTCGAAGAACAGCTCCGCTCAGCAGAAACCCGCTATCGTGAATTAGTCGAACGCGTGCCGGCAGTTATCTATAATTGCGAAACCGGACCCACCGGACGCTGGTTTTACGTCAGCCCGCAGATCGAAACATTGTTAGGCTACACCACTGACGAATGGCTTGCCGATCCACACCTATGGTTCGCACGCATCCATCCCGATGACCGCGAATACGCGGCGACAGCAGAAGCAAAGGCGGTGGCACAAAACAACCGGGTCGAAATGGAATACCGGATGTATACGAAGGATGAGCGCCTGCTCTGGATCCATGATGAAAGCATTAATGTCTCTATCTCAGATGATCAACAGGTGATCGTTCAGGGTTTTCTGATGGATATCACCATCCGGAAACAGGCGGAACAAACCTTGATAGAAAGTGAAGAAAAGTATCACTCATTATTTCTAGTGGCAGAACGGCAAACCCGCGAACTGACCCTGCTCGGCGAAGTGCAGGATGCGCTCGCGCGTGAACTTGACCTTTCGGAACTCATCCACACGGTCGTTGAAGCAATTGCCAAAACCTTTGGATACACCTTTGTCAGTTTATATTTATTGGATAAGGGTCAACTGCGCCTACAGCACCAGGTGGGTTACGATACTGTGATTGAAACAATCTCGCTAAAACAAGGCGTCTCCGGGGGGGTTGTGAGCACAGGCAAGTCAGTATTGATCAAGGATGTCACCACCGACCCAGACTTTCTCACAGCCTCCTACCATGTCCATTCGGAAGTGTGTGTGCCGCTGTTCGACGGCGATGTAATATTTGGCACCCTCAATGTCGAAAGCTCAAAAGAATTCCCATTGACCGAAGATGACCTGCGCTTGATGAACACACTCAGTGAGCAGATCAACATTGCCATTCGTCGTGCCCGGCTGTATGCCGAAAGAGCTGAGAGCCTGCGCCGCGAACAGCACATCAACGAACTGGCGCATACGATCAGCAGTACGCTTGATCTGCCGGTTATTCTGGAAAAGGTTGCCCGGGTCAGTGTCGCTCTCATTGGCGCGGAGACCGGAACCATATCCATCATGTCAGATGACGGTATGGAAATGACCGATATTTACAGTTTCAACGAAGACCCGAAAATCACGAGCGGGCTGATTCCAAAAGGCGAAGGTTTGACATGGCTGGCATATGAATTAGGCAGACCCGTGATCGTTGATGAATATGCAGAGCATCCCAACGCGGCAGTGGAGTGGAAACGATCTGGACTGCACGCCTTTATGGGCATCCCGATCAGCGCGGGGGAAAAGCGTCTGGGCATGCTGGCGGTCTACAACCGCGACCCGGAAAAGAAATTCACCCAACGAGACCTTTCCCTGATCGAAGCCATCGCGCGCGAAACAGCGGTTGCCATTCAAAACGCGCGCTTGTTCGATGCTCTGCAGAAGGAACTGGCTGAACATAAACAGACCCAGGACCAGCTGCAGGTCTTTGTCCATCAACTCGAAACAAAGAACGCCGAGCTTGAACGCTTCACGTATTCGGTCTCGCACGATCTAAAGAGTCCGTTAGTGACGATCGGCGGATTCCTAGGCTTCCTCGAATCGGACATCAAAGCCGGGAATACGCAGAAAATGGCAGGCACGATCCAGCGCATTCGTGATGCGGCGAAAAGAATGGAGCGTCTGCTGAACGAGGTGCTCGAACTCTCACGCATTGGACGGATCATCAACCCGCCCGTGGAGGTTTCGTTCGGGGAGTTGGTAGGTGAAGCCGTCGAGCAGGCACACGGCCAATTGACCGAGAGGCAGGTTCGGGTGGAGGTGGAGGCGGGTCTGCCCGTGGTCAATGTCGACCGCGTGCGTATGGTGGAAGTCCTGCAGAATCTGATCGTCAACGCCACCAAGTTCATGGGCGAGCGGGCAGATCCAAAGATCGAGATCGGCATGAAGAATGAAAACGGCGCGCGGATCTTTTTTGTACGCGATAACGGCATTGGGATCGCGCCTGAATATTATCAAAAAGTTTTTGGGTTATTTGATAAGCTTGACGCACGTTCAGACGGCACGGGCATTGGGCTCGCACTGGTCAAGCGGATCGTGGAAGTGCACGGCGGTAAAATATGGGTAGAATCAGAAGTTGGCAGAGGCACAACTTTCTTTTTCACGCTCGAACCTAAAAAACAACAGGAGAACTTATGACGAGAATTGTGGTGGATGCGATGGGGAGCGACAATTACCCAACGCCAGATGTGGAGGGCGCCATCATGGCGGCACGTGAGTATGGAGTGGAGATCATTTTGACAGGCGACGCTTCAAAGATCCAGCCGATACTTGACGAGGCGAATGCCCGGGCGGGTGGAGCGAATCTACCTATTCGCGTTGTCAACGCACCGGAGATGTTGACGATGCACGACAAAGGCGAAGACCTGGTGATGAAGGCGCGTCACAAGGATGCGAAGAACTCGATGGCAGTGGGCTATGACCTCGTGAAGAACGGTGAAGCCGATGCGTTCGTGACGGCGGGCAACACCGGCGCGGCGATGGTGACGGCGTTATTCCGTTTGGGACGTATCCGCGGCGTGGACCGCCCTGCGCTGGCGCCACCCTTCCCCACTGCCACTGGACACTGCATTATTTTGGATATCGGCGCGAACCCTGATTGCAAACCAGAAAATCTATTGCAGTTCGGCATTATGGGTAGTGTATATGCTGAGCGCGTGCGCGGCATAAAGAATCCGAGAGTGGGTTTGATCTCGAACGGCGAAGAAGCGGGCAAGGGTAGCGAGTTGGTTAAAGGTGCTTATCCTTTATTGGAGAGCGCCAAACTCAATTTCATCGGCAACGTGGAAGGCAAGGAAATCTTCAGCGGTCAAACAGATGTCGCTGTAACCGATGGCTTCACTGGAAATGTTTTGTTGAAATCAACAGAAGCTGTGGCGAAGTTGATCGTTGAAAAAATACGCGAGACGATAAAGGGTGGAAGCCTCGCCACCAAGATCGGCGGATTGTTGGTAAGACCAGCGCTCGGCGCGATCAAAAAATTGCTTGACCCCAGCGAAGAAGGCGCGGCTCCGCTGCTCGGCGTGAATGGACTGGTCTTCATCGGTCATGGACGTTCAGATGCACTCGCGATCAAGAACTCGATCCGTGTGGCAAAGGAAGCGGCTGAGTCGAAAGTGCTCGATGCGATGAAGTCTGCAATCGAGGAAAGTTTGAAGAAATAATAATGTAGTAACGACTTAAGTCGTTACTACCCAAGACCATCATGAAAATCATCAAGAACGAAAAACTAATTAAACGAAACAGCATCATCGGACAGTGGACCAGTATCGCAGCGTTGTTGGTACTCGGCGGCGGGATGTATATGTCTTTCTCGAATCCGTCCAACCCCAACATGGTCACCTATTCACTTATTGCCCTGGTTGGCGGATTCATTCTCACACAGATCGGTATGTACATGGGTAACCGCTGGGGACGCAGTCCGCGGCCGGATGAAAAGTTTGATGCAGGGCTAAAAGGCTTACCTGGTGACTACGCGCTGTATCATTTTCTCACTCCGGCATCCCACTTATTGGTAGGGCCGGCTGGCGTGTGGGCATTGATCCCCTATCGGCAGCGCGGCGTGGTGACATACTCAAAGAATCGCTGGCGCGTTGGTAACGGTGGATTTTTGCAAGCGTACATGAGTATCTTCGGGCAGGAAGGCATCGGTCGTCCTGACTTGGAAGCGGAAAGCGAGATCAATGCCATTCACAAATTACTGGCAAAGAGACTCAATGAGGGTGAGATTCCCGTGATCAATGCGGCGTTGATTTTTATGCACGATGAAGTGGACTTGCAAGTAGAAGATGCGTCGCTGCCTGCGATGAAGATCAAGCAACTCAAGGATTTCATGCGGCAGAAGGCGAAGGAAAAGCCTTTGGGGCAAGTCACACTCGCGGCGATCAAGTCGGCGCTGCCGGAATAATTGTGGCATGTCGTTGCGAGTCGCCGTTCTTTGGCGGCGAAGCAATCTCCTGTTCGATGAGGACGCTTCGCGGCTTCGGGCGGACAATCACCGCCCTCGTAACGACATGGTTATTTAATGATACACTTGTTCTACTTCTGCAAGTAGAAGACCTATCCCCATTTGAAAAGAGATTCGCTTTGAGTATGAAGCATTTGCCTGAATGCTCAACGAAGTACAAGTATTATGGATTCTATTGTATCTATCGATATTGAAACGACCGGACTAAGCGAAGAACGCGACTCGATCATTGAGATTGGGGCAGTGAAGTTCAAGGGTCATCGCGTAGAAGGGGAGTGGTCTTCGCTGATCAATCCCGGCAAACATATTCCCGAATTTATTTCGGGGCTGACGGGCATCACAGATGCCGAAGTGCGCAACGCGCCGAAGTTCCGTGACATCGCCCAGGATCTCGAAGCCTTTGTAGGCAACGCGCCCGTCATCGGACATAACGTCCGCTTTGACTTGGGATTTTTGCAAAAGGGCGGAATATTACGTTACAACGAAGTCATTGATACGTATGAACTCGCCGCGGTGTTGATGCCGACAGCAAGCCGCTATAACTTGGGTGCACTTGGAAAACAACTCGGCATTCTATTACCTGCCACCCACCGCGCCATGGACGATGCCAAAGTAACGATGGCGGCGTTCAATAAATTATTCGAACTGGCACGCGAGTTACCATTGGAAGTGCTCACAGAGATCGTGCGCTTGAGTGAGCCGATCGAATGGGATGCGTTCTGGGTCTTTCAGGAAGTGCTCAAGGCAAAAGCCAAAGACGGCATTCAACCCAAGAAAACCAAAAAGCAGACCGCGCCCACGTGGTTCGATGAAGAAAAATATCCGCCGTTGGATAACCCCGAGAAACCGATCCCGTTGGATGTGGATGAGGTTGCTTCAGTGTTGGAATACGGCGGACCGTTCTCACAGTATTTCGAAACCTTCGAGCAGCGCCCCGAACAAGTGGAGATGCTGCGCGCAGTAACAAATGCGCTTTCGTACGGCAGCCATTTGATGGTGGAAGCGGGAACCGGCGTGGGCAAGTCGTTTGCGTATCTGGTGCCTGCGGCGTTGTTCGCCAAACAAAATAACACGCGTGTGGTCGTTTCGACGAATACGATCAACCTGCAGGATCAACTCGTGCAACGCGACCTGCCGAATTTAAGTCAGGCGTTGAATCTGGATTTTCGTTTCGCGCTGTTGAAGGGACGTTCAAATTATCTGTGTCCGCGGCGGTTGGAAAACCTGCGGCATTTCGGTCCGCGCACGGCGGATGAGATGCGGGTGCTGGCAAAGGTGATGGTTTGGCAGCTCGATAACTCGAGCGGAGATCGAAGCGAATTAAATCTCACGGGTCCCACCGAGCGTGAGGTGTGGGGCAGAATGTCGGCTGAGGATGACGCGTGCACGACCGATACGTGCATCAAACGCACCGGCGGCGCGTGTCCGTTCCATCGCGCAAAGTCCGCATCCCAAACTGCGAACGTGCTCGTCGTCAATCATGCCTTGCTTTTGTCGGATGTCGCCACGGGCAGCAAAGTCCTTCCTGAATATTCGCACCTGATCATTGACGAAGGTCATCATTTGGAATCGGCGACCACCAACGCGCTGTCGTTCAGGCTGAATCAATTTGACATGGACCGCATGATGAAGGAAGTCGGCGGGACGAATGCCGGTGTGCTCGGGCGATTGCTCGGTGAGACGAATGAAGCGCTTCGTCCTTCCGACTTCGGCCTGCTTCAGCAAAAAGTAGCGCGTGCCACCGATATGGCTTTTCGCATCGAGCAGCTCAACCGCGAGTTCTTCAGCACGTTGAGCGAGTTCGCACGCTTGCAGCGCGAGGGACAGCCACCCTCCAATTACAACTGGCAGGCGCGCGTATTACCCGCCACACGGACGCTCCCATTCTGGGACGACGTAGAGATGGCATGGGACTCGACTGACGAGACGTTAAAACTGTTGCTCGCCTCGATCGGCGAAATTTACAAAGCCGCCGCAGACCTCTACGCAGACGGGCACGACAACCTCGAAGATGTGATCGCCGATATCGGCAACGTGACGCGCCGCCTGACCGAAGCCGAAGCCAACATCAACGGCATGATCGGTAAACCGACCGAGGGCATGGTGTATTGGATCGAAGTACAGCCGAGCGGCAACAAACTTTCATTGAATGCCGCGCCCTTGCGTGTGGGACCGTTGATCGAAAAATATTTGTGGCACGAGAAACGCTCCGTGATCGTAACCTCCGCCACGTTGACCGCGCATGGCGAATTCCAATATCTGCGCAACACCCTGGGCGCAGACGAAGTGGACGAGATGCAGCTCGGTTCGCCGTATGATTACGAGAGTGCGGCGCTGTTGTACATCGCGAACGACATTCCCGAACCAAATGCCAATGGCTTTCAGCAAGTGCTGGAAAAAACGTTGATCGCCACTGCCAAAGCCACAGGCGGACGGATGCTCGTGCTGTTCACATCCTATGCCGCGTTGAAGAAGACCTCCCAAGCCATTACGGGACCGCTGGCGCGCGAGGATATTTACGTGTACGAACAAGGCGACGGCGCTTCGCCGAATGCGCTGCTTGAATCGTTCAAAGCCAGTGACCGCGCCGTGCTGCTGGGAACCAAATCCTTTTGGGAAGGCGTGGATGTGCCCGGCGATTCGTTATCGGTGGTCGTCATCACCAAACTGCCCTTCGATGTGCCCACCGACCCGCTGATCTCAGCACGCTCTGAAATGTACGAGGACTCATTCAACGAATATTACCTGCCTGAATCGATCCTCAAATTCCGTCAGGGATTCGGCCGCCTCATCCGCACCGCATCAGATAGAGGTGTGGTCGTCATCTTAGATCGGCGTGTGTTGACCAAGCAATACGGCAGGTTGTTCTTAGAGTCCCTACCACAGTGCACCGCAAGGCAGGGTCCCGCCGCGAATCTTTCGCGCGAGGCAGGAAAGTGGCTGGGGTTGTAGAATAAAAACCGAAAGGAATGTCGTAATGAACACTTGGCAACTGGCAAAAGCAAAAAGAAAATTCAGCACAGTAATTAAGCTTGCTTTAGAACAAGGACCACAACTTATCACCCGCCGAGGAGAAAAAGTTGCTGTTGTTATTTCTTACGAAGAATTTGCGAGAGCGAAGAAGTCTCAAACCAATAGTTCTTTATGTTTAGGCACGGAGGTAGAATAGATATGAAACGCAGCAGTAGATTCCCTGTTTTTTTGGCAATCGTGTTCATTGTGGCAATTTTAGCGTTACCGGCTTTTTTGTTTCCCAACCCGTTAGCCTTTAAGCCATTCGGATTGAATGATGTGAGTCAACTGCTCACCTTCGTGGTGCTCGTTTCGTTGTTTTTGGAACGTGCCATGGAGGTTTTCATCAGCACCTGGCGGGGTCCCAAGGGCGAGGAAATTGACAATACCATTCAGAATATCGAGCGGGTGATCACTGAGAAAAAGGCGCTACGAGCCAAGAAAAGTGAACAGCCGCAGATCATCACAACGAAAGTGGAACAGGAACTCAGCACGGAACCTTCGAAACTAAAAACCGAGACGGCCGTGGAAAAGATTCCAGTCAATACCGCCAAGCTGACCGATGAGTTGGATGACGAGATGGCAAAGTTGATCGATAGCCAGCAAGCGCGTTTGGTCTATAAGGCGCAGACCAGAAAGATCGCGTTGTGGACAGCTTTGTTCTTTGGGCTGGTGATCAGCGCGGCTGGGATCCGTTCGCTGGATACGCTGGTATTGTCAACGAACCAAAGCGCCCTTCAGTTGATTGTGTTTCGCTGCCTGGATACGCTGCTCACCGGCGGTCTCATTGCAGGCGGCAGCGATGGAATTCATAAGATCACCCAAGTTTTTACCACTTATTTTGAAGAAACTCGGAACGGAATCAAGGATAAATCTGGATAGTTTTGAAGCAGACTTTGCCGTTGCGGCTTGGATTTCAGTCTCGTGATGCCATCCATGGCAGGAAGTGTCACTGCGAAGACTGGCGATTGAAATTACTCAATAACTCACCTTACGCAGAACGTCCCGAAGGCTCTCTTGAAAAACCTGGTTGAGCCGCTCAAACCTTCGGGACGGTGCGTAACATTAGTTAGAAATTAGGTTAGCAAATAGGTGTCAGAATTGTATCGGTAACTTTAGCTGTTAAAGGAATCGTATTTCTTCCCAGCACTGCAGGTATAAAGGGCATGAAGATCTTGTGTGTATATTCTATTTTAACCTCAAGCCCATGACCTTCACAATCTAAAGCAGCATATCCAGATGCATTTGTTGATGGGACACCATCAATGCTGATGGTAATTATCACATCCGATCCAGAAAGATTAATCGGCGAATTGGATGCTCCCTTTGTGCGGGCTGAGATGTTTGTTGTATCGCTAGGTTTTATAGAACCATACAAGGCACCTTCCTGGGCGGCATCTCGCAATTGGATAAATTGAAAGAATGCCATGCCAAATTCTACTGCGCCAGAAAGAAGCAGGAGCAGGAGCACCAGGCTTACCGCCATTTCTACAAGACTTTGACCACGTTCGCTTTTGATTTTATATACGGATATTCTTTTCATGATGTTGTCCTTGGTATTTCTGTGATGCAAGCCTATGATTGAATGGGATTGCCTTCGCAACCCGGTGTTGTAAGATTTATATAAATCTTTTCGGTGCCATCAAAGGTGTCATAGGATTGGTGGAATGTAAAGGTAATCGTGGTCGTACTTAAAGCCGGGAGTTGCGCCGGGGTTGCCCAAGGCATGTCTGATACATTGCTGGAACTGCCGGTCCATACCGTAACACTTCCGATCGTTATGCTTTGAAGTATTAATGTTTTATCAGAGCCAGTTTGGTGACCTTTATCACTATTCCAGGTCACTATTCCAGGACCGGTTATTATCAGGAAGTTATTCGGATTGGTGATCTGCATGGTCATTGTATTGCCTGTTTTTGTTATGGGTCCGTGAGTGGTCACACAACTTGCAACTGCTGGAGGGGTGGTGACCGTATGGGTGGTAGTTGTGTTGACGGGGGCGTGTTGGCTGTCTCCATTATAAGCGGCCGACAGTGTTTTTGTGCCCGATGAACTCATGACTATGTTACAGCTGCCTATGCCGCTGGCGAGTGTAATTGTACAGGGTGTATCTCCACCGGTGAGAGTTACGAAGCCAGTTGCAGTGGTTGAGCCGCCAGTTACAGAAACGGCAACGCTCACGGTTTTTCCTGGATCAGATGGGTTAGGGGTGTGGCTTGTAATGGTGATGGTTGTGATTGGTAAATTCACGGAATGCCCTGTGGAGGTGCTGCTCGGGTTGTGGGTGGAATCGCCTGAATAAGTAGCTGTAATAGATTTTGAACCGGCGGTGGTAAAGACCACATTGCAATTGCCTGTACCGTTGATAAGCGTGATCGTGCAATTCGTATCTGCCCCAGAGATGCTGACTGTGCCAGTGAGCGTAGATGTACCGCTAACATTGACAGCTACATTGACAGCTGCGCCTGTATCTGATGGATTGGGGGTATGACTGGTGATCGTGGTAATTGTAGTTTTATCCAGGAGCACTGAGTGAATTGCAGTGGCACTACTACCCGTATGGCCGGCGTCACCGGCATAAGTCGCTGTAATGGTTTTTGAACCCGTGGAGGTAAAGACCACGTTGCAATTTCCTGTACTGTTGGTGAGGGTGACCGTACAATTCGTATCTGCCCCGGTGATATTGACCACTGAGCCGTCAGGTACAGCCAGGGCGCTGTTTACAGTGACAACCACATTTACTGGGTTGTTGGGTTGCGATGGATCGGGAAGATGACTTGTAATGGTTGTGCCTGTGGAATATTGGACCGCATGGGCTTCAGTATCGCTACTCGTAAGATGGGTGGCATCAGGGATATAGGTAGCAGTAAGCGTCCTATTGCCACCTGAGCTGAAGATCACATTGCAGCTACCCGTACCGTTGGAGAGGGTAATCGTGCAATTTGTATCTGCGCCAGTGATATCGACTGTACCAGTGGGTGTTGCCCCGCCAGCTACGGTGACCACGACAGTTACGGGTTGCCCGATCGCAGATGGATCAGGGTTATCTGAGGTGATTACAGTTGTAGTCGCAGACTTCCCTTGAGGAACCGCAGTTACATTAAGGGTTACGCTGATTAGAATGGAACGTGAACTGGTAGCCTTGATGTCTGTTTGCGCAAAAGGTACCAGTTTCGGAACAATGGGCACAAATTTCTTTGTGACGGTAACATTGATACGGTTGACATTGCCAAACAATTTGAGTGGGTCAGTTAAAGCAGATGTGCTTAAACAATAGGGTTTTGGGGTATCACCGGGACCTGTATCCCAGCTGATATCCACTGTATTAAACGCACCTAAGAAAGCCATATCTTGCGCCTTCTTACGCATCTCGTCACAATCCTGATAACGCACTTCGTTCACATTGCCTGTTCCGTTTCCAGGACCTGTCGTAGCGCCATACCGTACGGCCTGGCGGCTGGCGTTTACCACGGTGGAGTACATGAATACAAACCGCCCAGTCTCAATAATACCGTAGAGTAATAGAAGCAACACTGGCAGCGCAATGGCGAATTCCACCATAGCCTGCGCTCTGCTCTTTGCATGGAATAACATCTTTAATTTCATAGGTAAAAATCCTGTTCTCTAATAAATCTAGCTTTAGTTTACTGGTCTACTGGTGCAACCCAATGAGACATTCGTACTAACGGGATACCGACATTTCTGCAAGTCATGCCAGGAATAAAACGTAAAATGCCATAACGATGAAATACGGACCATAGGGAATAAAGGTCATTAAGGAATCGCTCGAATAACTTCGTCTGATGAGCAGCAGAATAATAAAGAAGATGCTCACCAGACCCCCCAGTAAAACCCCGTAGAGCATGACCCCCATAATTGCATGACTCCCCACCAGGAGACCTAATATACCAAGCAGATATACATCTCCGCCGCCCAGAGCTTCTTCCTCATCGTCCGCCTGACCGGAGGCTTGCAGCTTCCGTGCGCGATAACGCGCTACAAGCGTGCCAAGTTGGTAGAGCAGGAACATAACGCCAAACCCAATCAATCCGCCCAGCAGTGTGTTGCTAATGCCTCCGATCAATCCATACTTTCTAATGTGAATTAATAAACCAACCAATAAGCCGAGCACTGCGCCAAACAAGCTGGTGGGGTGCAGAATTAAACGATGCTCTAGATCGATCACTGTGATCACACCGAAATAGATTAGGATGATCATGCCAAGGGGAATCCCAAGATACTTGGACGGGACCAGCCAGAAATAAGTAAAAGAAGCGACTGCCAAAATTTGAACCAGCCATGTCCGCAGACTGCGTCCTTTTCCGCAAGAACGGCACGGGCGCAGAGTCAAATAATCTGCCCATGAAAACGGCGTTTGGCAATGCAGGCAGGTAGGTTGACTAAAGTGGCGGGTGAGCGGCAGGACATCTGACGCATAGTTCACAAAGTACCCAGCCAGCCAGCCAAGGAGAATGGGGAAAAGTAAGGTTAGTTCCATATATATCATTATATTCCAAAGAACCTGAGATTGTTTAACTGTAACGCCGTGTAAGTCAACTGTAATGTCGGTTCGTCTTTCGCTCACCGTGCCGAAGGTGCAAGCGTTCTGCTTGCCGAAGCGCTCAATCTGCCGTACAATCTCGGCGATATTCCCCCTGGAGATGAAATATGGAAAAATTTGTGATTGAAGGCGGAGTTCCCTTACATGGCGAAGTAACCCCCGGCGGCAACAAAAATGCCGCACTCCCGCTGATCGCTGCCTGCCTCTTAACTGATGAGCCAATCATTTTACGAAACCTGCCCCAGATCAAAGACGTGAGTGTGATGAGACGACTCATCGAAAGCTTGGGTGCCCAGGTCGAAGATGTGGATTCCACTTCGTGGCGCATCACTGCCCGGGACCTTGAGCCTGCGGACCTCGACCCGGACCTTTGTCGTCGCATTCGGGCTTCCATCTTGTTGGCGGGTCCTATGGCAGCACGCGTTGGAAAATTTAAATTATCACCTCCAGGTGGGGATGTGATCGGACGCCGCAGGCTTGATACTCATATTCTTGCGTTACGTGCCCTCGGCGCGGAAGTTGAATATGACCGCGGTTTTATGTTCAATGCCAACGGTTTACACGGTGCGGATATTCTTTTAGATGAAGCCAGTGTGACAGCAACCGAAAACGCCATTATGGCAGCGGTCAGAGCAAAGGGAGAGACTATCCTTCGTAACGCTGCCTCCGAACCACATGTGCAAGATCTATGTCACTTCCTTAATAGACTCGGCGCCAGGATCGAGGAGATCGGCTCGAATACCTTACGCATTCACGGCGTGGACAAATTGCATGGCGGCGAATTCACGCTCGGACCTGATTACCTGGAAGTCATGAGCTTTGTCGGTGCCGCGGCTGTGACACATGGCAGCGTGCGTGTTAAAAATGCCGGGGTCAAGAACCTGCAAATGATCGCGCATATTTTTGAACGCATGGGTGTTCGCTGGCAGGTGGAGGGCGATGACTTGATCGTCCCTGCCGGGCAGGAAATGAGAATCGCCCCCGACCTAGACGGCGCGATTCCTGAGATCAAGACCAACGTCTGGCCCGCATTCCCCACAGACCTGATCAGTATTGCCATTACCATGGCAACCCAAGCGACCGGCTCCATTATGTTCCATGATTGGATGTTTTCAGGGCGCATGTATTTTACGGATAAGCTGGTGGGGATGGGTGCTAAGGTGATCTTGTGCGACCCATACCGCTGTTTGATCCAGGGACCGAATCAACTGTACGGCGAGAATCTGGAAAGTCCGGATATCCGTGCCGGGATGTCGATGTTGATCGCGGCGTTGGCGGCGAAGGGTACTTCCACAATCCGGAACATCGGTCAGATCGAACGTGGATATCACGATGTAGATGGAAAACTGCGCGCGCTCGGTGCAAAGATCGAACGCGTGAGAGAATAGTGTAATTTGCAGCTTTTCATATCCCTTAGGTTTGATCGCGTAACCTCACGGTAAAATAAGGCCGAAACATGTCGTCATGAGTATGGCTAGAAACCTAAACTGAGGAAGTTGAATAAAGTATGTCTTCAAATGGAAATGCAAAACATGTAAAGGTATTGGTCTTGGGGTCGGGACCTACAGGATACGCCGCCGCATTGTATGCCGCGCGCGCAGAACTTCAACCGGTGGTGTTGACGGGTATGCAGTTGGGCGGTCAAGCTGCTTTGACGTATACCATCGAGAATTATCCCGGCTTCCCGGAAGGTGTGGGTGGGGCGCAGTTGGGTGAGTTGTTCCAAAAACAGGCAGAACATTTTGGCGCGGTCACAGAATTTGATCTGGCGAATACCGTGGATCTGTCGCAGCGTCCGTTCAAGATCACGACTGACAGCGGTGAATATCTTGCGGACACTTTGATCATTGGTACAGGCGCCAGCCCAACCCACCTCGATATTCCTGGTGAAGTGGAGTTGACCGGGCGCGGCGTTTCGTATTGTGCAACCTGCGATGGCTGGTTCTTCAAAGATAAAAAAGTCGTTGTCGTAGGCGGTGGGGATAGCGCCATCGAAGAAGCCTTGTTCATTACCCGCTATGCTACCACGGTGACCATTATCCATCGGCGTGACGAATTGCGCGCGGGTGCGATCTTGCAAAAGCGGGCGCTGGAACATCCCAAGGTTAAATTTCTGTGGAGTACGGTTGTCACTGAAGTGGTGGGCACCGATAAAATGAAAGCCTTGAAACTCAAGGATGTAAAGACTGGCGCTGAGTCAACTTTTGAAGCGGATGGTTTATTCATCTTCATCGGTCACATTCCTAACACGCAGATGTTCGAAGGCAAATTGGATATGAGCGATCTGGGCTATATCAAGGTCAATGACAAAATGGAGACGAGTGTGCCGGGTGTGTTCGCGGCGGGTGAGGCGGCGGATCCGCATTTTCGGCAGGTGGTCACCTCGGCGGGGATGGGCGCCGCGGCGGCTATTCAGGCGACTCGCTTCCTCGAAGCCGAATCAGAATAGGGTTAAGAAAGATGCGAGAGCAGGGCTTCTTTCCAGATCGGTAAAAGAAGTCCTGCTTTTTGTTGTTTAGGTATAAAAAGTGTGTCAAAAGATGTGACATTTTGTACTTTTGGGCTGTACTACTTTCGGATAAAATAAGTAGAAAATCACGGCGTTCCACGCCGATCAAATTTTGGAGGCAAAATGAAAAAGATCTCTATTGTTGGCGCAGGCAACACAGGCGCAACTGCCGCGCACTGGCTGGCTGAGCGGGAACTTGCTAATGTTGTTTTACTTGATGTAGTGGAAGGCATGCCGCAGGGAAAAAGCCTGGATATGTTGCAGGCGATGCCGATCATCGGCAAAGACACGCATATCGTGGGTACGAATGATTATGCCGATACCAAAAATTCAGACATTATTATTATCACTGCCGGGATCGCCCGCAAGCCCGGCATGAGCCGTGACGACTTATTGAAGACGAACGCCGATATTGTTGGCAAAGCCGCAACCGAGACTTTGAAACAT
Organism: Anaerolineales bacterium; assembly: GCA_043767565.1. Lineage (GTDB taxonomy): Bacteria > Chloroflexota > Anaerolineae > Anaerolineales > Villigracilaceae > Defluviilinea. The sequence goes on along the minus strand of JAYUGV010000098.1, from coordinate 11,397 downwards.
TCGCCAGATGCGATCCTCATCGTGTTGACCAATCCGCTGGACACCATGGCGTACCTGACTATGAAGAAGACGGGTCTGCCGCGCGAACGTGTGATCGGTCAGGCTGGCATCTTGGACTCAGCCCGCATGCGCGCTTTCGTCGCGCTGGAAACTGGCGTCAGCGTTGAGAATATCAACTGCTATGTTTTGGGCGGACACGGTGATGAAATGGTGCCGCTTACCCGTCATTCGAATATCGCGGGCATCCCATTGCGTGATTATCTCCCCGTTGATAAGTTGGAAGCGATCGTCAACCGCACTCGCAAGGGTGGCGGCGAGATCGTGAATTTGCTCAAGACCGGTTCCGCATATTATGCGCCTTCGATGGCTTGTGTCCAAATGGCGGAAGCTATTCTCAAAGATAAAAAATTGATCGTGCCGTGCGCCACGTATATGAACGGCGAATACGGTTTGAACGATATGTACTTCGGTGTGCCGGTGATGCTCGGGGCGGGCGGCATGGAAAAGATCATTGAATATAAATTCGATGCCGATGAGCAGGCGATGTTTGAAAAGTCTGCGGCGTCTGTCAAAGAAACGCATGAGGCATTAAAGAGTGTGGTGACATTCTAAAAAGTCTAACGTCTAAGGTCGAACGTCAAAGGTCAGAGCCGACGTTCGACTTTTGACTTTTGACCGAATTTTATTCAAAGGAGAATTTCCAATGATTTTACATGAAAAGATTTCAGCTCAATTGCCCGCCTGGCGCGAACGTATCAAAGTATTAGCCAAGGACCATGCCGATGTAGTGGTGGACCAGGTGACTGTCGGTCAGATCGTCGGCGGGATGCGCGATATCAAGTCCCTGCTAACCGACATCTCGTACGTGGATGCTTCGGAAGGCATCCGTATTCGCGACATGACCATCCCTGAAGTATTGAAGAAATTGCCCAAGGCACGCGGCGGCAAGATGCCGTTGGTGGGCGGCTTCTATTACTTGTTGATGGTCGGCGAGATCCCAACCAAAGAACAAGCCCTGGAAGTGGAAGCCGAATGGGCGCAGCACGCCGACATCCCTGATTATGTATATAAGATGTTGAAAGACATGCCCAAAGACACGCATCCGATGATCCTGCTCACGCAGGCGGTAATGTCGCTTGGTGTGAATTCGGTCTTCACGAAAAAATATCATGAAGGCATGAAGAAGGATGTCTACTGGGAACCTGCACTCGAAGACAGCATCCATCTCACGGCGAAACTTCCCAGCATCGCGGCATTCATCTATCGCTACAAATATTTTGGCGAAAAGAAGAAACCCAAGTACAACCCCAAGCTCGATTACGGCGCAAACTTTGCGCGCATGATGAAAGTCTCGGACAAAAAAGGTTATGCGGATTTAGCCCGCCTGTACTTCGCCCTGCACTCCGATCATGAATCTGGAAATGTTTCGGCTCACGCCACCCATCTGGTTGGATCCTCGCTTTCGGACATTTACTTTGCCTTTTCAGCCGGTCTCGCGGGACTCGCGGGTCCATTGCATGGCTTGGCGAATCAGGAATGCCTGGCTTGGTTGCTCGATGTGCATAAGCAGTTCGACGGTGTGCCCACGCGCGATGATTTGTATAAATTCGCCTGGGACACATTGAACAGCGGCAAGGTCATTCCGGGTTATGGTCATGCGGTTCTGCGTGTGCCCGACCCGCGCTTCACCGCGCAAATGGAATTTGCCAAGGCGCGCTTCCCTGAAGATGACCTTGTCCGTTTGGCAGATATGGTCTTCGATGTGGTGCCGACCGTGCTCAAGGAACAGGGCAAAGCCAAGAACCCCGCGCCGAACGTGGACGCCATCAGCGGCACGTTACAGCATTACTACGGCGTGCGCGAGTTTGAGTTCTACACCGTGTTGTTCGGCGTCGGGCGCGCGCTCGGCGTCTCTGCCAATTATGTTTGGGCACGTGCGCTCGGTCTACCCATCGAACGCCCGAAATCGGTGACGACCAAAATGCTCGAAGATGCAGTGGCAAAGGCAACCAAGCCTGCGTAAGGTTCAACATAAATTCAAAAAGCGGCGCTTTCAAAGCGCCGCTTTTTTGTTATGAGTTTTGGTTGATATAAGGCGAATACAAATGCCGAATAACAAGCCCATTCCACGGGTTGATGGATCTAATTTTTTAAAGTTCAGGCGATCAGACCGTCTTCTTCTCGTGCGGCTTCTGCGACTCGAATTTTTCCAGCTTGATGATGCGCGCCTTATCCCGGATCTGCCAGGGAATGATCTGTTTCACATGTTCCTTGCTTTCGGTTTCAATGATCGCCCAGCCGCAGTGCGCGCCGTCGTGGCAGCCCCATTCAAAATAATGCAAATAACCCGCGGCATGGATCTCTTTGATGATCGCGTCGCAGTCGCCTGCCTCGTGCGGTGATTCGACAAGATAACGGTCCATATTAATCATTACTCCTTTGGAAAAGGAAATTAGAATGCTTTGATTATAGACGTTTTGATGTGGTTTTCAAAGACTAACGGTCTGGCTCTTACGTATTGGCGAAATAAGACCCCAAGAATAGCACCACCTGCTATCGCAGCGGACATTGTTCCGGCCGCAGCAACCTTCGGCATCGCGGCATTCCCGCTGCCAACGCGCAATCCTGCGCGATCCAGAATACCGACAGTGATTAACGCCGCGCACACAGAAACCAACATAGTAGTCATGGACAGCGCCAAGCCTGCCTTCCAATTTCTTAAAACTAGGCCAAGCGCTAAGCCTGTGCTTGCCGTTTCGACCATGACGCATCCGGCTAAAACCATCGAAAAACGCACATACACTGGCAAACTTTGTGCATGACCTTGGATCACCTGGTCTAACCATCCATCATGAAGCAGCCGCTCATCCATGTATATTCCGACCATAGTTGCCGCGGCTAACCACCACCACTGGCGATAGCCGCTAATTTTACCCAGCAAAATTCCCCAAACTACTACCCCAACTATGCTGGCGATTTCTGCTGTTTGGGGGAAGCCGTCTTGAACCAGCCTCAGCACTGTGTAGACGGGGGCTGACGGCGCCAACTGATAATAAATCAACAACCAGAATAGCAGGCCTGCCGGTAATCCCAAACAAAAACCAGCTGCCAGGGCGCTTTGTAGAGCCGCTAACAAATAGCTCCGATATTCATGGTTGGGTCTTGCTGGCGAACCAGCCTGTAAAGGCTCCGAGAGCAGAGTCATTGGCACATCTTCTTATTATCAGTGAATCTGCCACCAGGCGGCAAAGGTGTTGCTGTCGAGCTGAAGAATATTGCGGTTGAACAATAGCGTTTGATCGGAACCATCTGGCTTCATGACGAAGAGATCGCCATTGCGCGTGAACGCAATCAGTCCGTTCGCCCCCCAGGTTGGGAAACGATCTTCAGCGCGGTTGTTTGTCAGGCGGGTATTGCCTGAACCATCGGCGTTGATGATATGAATCTCATATTCGGGACCGATTCCGACCTCTGCCGGGGGATAATAATCCCGCTGTGTGTCGAAGGCGATGCGATTGCCATCCGGCGACCAGGTTGGCGACATATCGTAAGCCGGATCATTCGTCAGCCGTGTTTGATTCGTTCCGTCAGCGTTCATCACATAGATTTCGTAGTTGCCATCTCGGGCGGAGGCAAAGGCGATTTGCGTTCCGTCCGGTGACCAGTCCGGGTATTCTCCGCTTGCATTCGTCAAGCGTTGAAAGCCTGAACCATCCCCGTTGATCACAACTATATCTGTAAAAGAGTTGCCTGCAAAAAAATGGGCGTAGGCGATTCGCTTTCCATCTGGCGACCAGGCTGGTGACCAATCATCGCGCGGATCGCGCGTTAGGTTGGTCTGACAGGTCCCGTTTGCGTTCATGATGTAAATCTCGTCGTTGCCATCGCGCTGACTTCGAAATGCAATCCGAGTTCCATCCGGCGACCAGCTTGGGTCAAAGTCAACTGCTGGATCAGTGGTGAGACGGATTGCAGTCGCATGATCTGGCTTCTTCAGAGTTGCATCTGCATCCAGCAGGTAAATGTCTGTGTTGTTATTATGCGTCCCGCTGAAAGCCAGCCAGGCATCGCTTGAAGGCATTGGGACAGCAGCGGGTTGGCCGGAGTCACAAGCTGAAGTTGACGATGGCGTGGGCGATATCCCATTCGCGGTTTGCGGCATTCCAAGATTTGCACAGGCTGCCATTTGTTGAGTTCCGTCTTGCATGATGCCATAAATGATAACGATCAAATCGTCTGGAACCGACTCGTAGGGTGCGGTTTCTATGGTTTCTTCCTTGTGCCCCGACTCGATATCTGCGAGGCTAAAGATGGGACGTGTATCAACGGGAACGCCATTCTGACAGTCGCCAATGGCAAAGATGCCCCAGGGATTAAAGTCTCCAGCATGGTCGAGTTGGACGATCACTTGAGTTGTTCCGTCTCCATTATCTTTTGCCATAAATGTGCCGCTGACTCCCGAAGAGCCAACAGCTTCGATTTTGGTCGTTCCAAATCGGCTGTTAGAATTGATATCTGGTGTAGCTGAAGGTGAGATCGTTATCGGCGCTTGAGGGACGCACGCGGCCAGCGCAAAGGCCAGACCGATTAATCCAAAGGGTAACTTTATTATACGATCCATTGATGTTCTCCTGAGAATACGGCATGAAATTATTTATATGGGACTTACGCAAAACTCAGTTTCTTTCCGCTAATCTTCACCAATCCACGCTAATCTTTTACGAATTCGCGCAGATTAGCGTGGATTAGCGGACAAAAGAATCATTCTGCGTAAGCTCTGTTATAGATAAAGTACACCATTCGCCCTCTGTAGGTTCCCCGGCTTGCAGGTCGTAGTTACATTGTAGGTATCGTCTGCCAGTAATTAATTCACCCTTGCGCTGTTCGATCGGTCTCTAAGTGTCGACGCCATTGCATCACATCTGGATAATGTTCTGCATAGTGTGCATATGTGTTATTCGCCAGGGCGCCATCAATTGAGTCGTCTAATTGCTGTACTGTAATGCTCGTCAGTGCGAACTCAGATTCGGGAATGGCTGTTATGACATTGATAACGGTCTGGTAGGAGGACTCCCAAGCGTGTCGAATCGAATTAAAATCCAGCGTTTGGCATGCAAACACCGCACCAGCATTGAAAGTGTCATTGGCTTCATGATCGATCAGAAATGATTGTCCTTGTTGTGCCGCTTGCACTTCGGCGATGGCGCGCTGTTCATGCGCAATCAGATGCGCCAGAAGATCGCGCAATGACCATGGACCAAGCACGCCAGAACGGGTCGCTTCTTCAGGTGTGAACTGATCGACCAAGCCTGAGAGCTGATCAAACGCCTCGGCGGATCGACGAAGGATCTCCTCTTTGGTAACCTCAACACTCATATCAACCTCTTGTCTGATTCACGTTTCCAACCGATCAATCAAAAACACATACTCGAACGCGACCTCCTTCAAATAATCATAACGTCCCGATGCACCGGCATGACCTGCGTGAAAGTTGGTCTTCAACAAAAGCAGATTATCGTCCATTTTGAGCTCACGGATTTTTGCGGCGAATTTGGCAGGCTCCCAATACGGCACACGCGGATCGTTCCAGCCGCCAGTGAGCAATAGATTCGGGTAGTCCGTTGCGCGCAGATTGTCATAGGGCGAATACGAGAGCATATATTCATAATGTTCCTTGTTATCCACCGGGTTGCCCCATTCATCGTATTCATGCGTGGTCAAAGGGATGGTCGGGTCGCTGATCGAGTTGATCACATCCACGAATGGGACTTTGGCGATCACGGCTTTATAGAGATCTGGGCGCATCACCATACAAGAAGTGACGAGCAACCCGCCAGCCGAAACGCCATAAATGGCGAGCTTTTCTTTTGACGTGAATCCCTTTTGGATCAAATGCTCGGCGCACGCGATGAAATCGGTGAATGAGTTTTTCTTCTTGAGCACCTTGCCGTCTTCATACCAGGCGCGCCCCATGTCTGAGCCGCCGCGAATGTGTCCGATGGCGAGCACAAACCCACGGTCCAGCAGACTGAGGCGGTGGGAATAAAATTCTGGGTCATAGGTCGCACCGTAAGCTCCGTACCCAAATAAAACCGCCGGGTTGCCGCCGTCTGCTCTGAGCGACTTTTTATATGCCAGTGTCATCGGCACTGGCGTTCCATCTGGTGCGGTGGCGAAGATACGCTCGGTCACAAAATCCGATCTGTTGTAACCGCTCGGGATCTCATCCACTTTTTTTACTTCCCATGCACCGGTGTCCATGTGCAGATCCACGATGGTGAAGGGCGTGATCAAGGACGAATATTTAAAACGCAGTAGATTCGTTTCGAAGATATTGTTATCTTCCAGTTCAAAATAATAAGCCGGTTCGGGGAAGGCGGCATACTTAATGTCGCTCACGCCATCGGCGGCGCTGATGCGGAGCTGCTTCAAGCCCTGCTTGCGCTCCTGAACCACCAGATGATCTTTGAACAGGTCGATGCCCTCGAGCATGACATCCTCGCGGTGCGGGATCACTTCCTGCCAGTGCGCCTTATCCAAATTTGCGATAGAAGCTTTCATCAACTTGAAGTTTTTTGCGCCGTCATTGGTCGCGATGAAAAAACTCCTATTGTGATGTGATGCGAAATATTCAATGCCATTTGTGCGCGGCGCGATCACTTTTAATTCGCCAGCGGGCTGGTCAGCTGGCATAAAGCGCATCTCAGTTGTCAGCGTGCTGTGATGATAGGTGACAATGAAAGCAGCGTCACGCGATTTGTAGAAATACAAATAATAATGCTCGTCATTTTCGTGAAAGATCAAAGTGTCCAGCGCGCTGTCTGTTCCGATCTTATGCTGGAATAATTTGAAGGGCCGCTTGGCTGGATCCAGGGTCGCGTAAAAAATTGATGAACTGTTGTTTGCCCATTCCACTCCGATGTGAGCGTACACACTTCCCAATGTATTTGGGATCGCCTCAGCGTACTGCACATCACCTGCCAAGTCTTTGATATAGATCGTATACACTTCATCGCCGTTCACATCCACCGCATACGCCAGTTTATTGCCATCCGGGCTCACCGAAAAACCGCTGACACTGCAAAACGATTGCCCCTCTGCCAATATATTTTGATCCAACAATATTTGTTCGGGACTATCCGGCGCATCTTTTCTGCGGCAAAAGATTGAATACTGTTTTCCCGCCTCGATGCGGACGTAATACAAATACCCGCCTCTTTTCTCAGGGACAGTTGCATCGGTTTCCTGGATTCTATTCTTCATCTCTGAGTAGAGCGTCTCATGCAGAGGTTTCGTATGCCCCATGACCTCATCCAGATAGTCCATCTGAGACGTGAGGTATTTCATCACCTCCGGGTCTTTGCGGTTGCGCAGCCAGAAATAATCATCTACACGCGTTTCGCCGTGTTGCGTAATACTGTAGGGTCGCTTGGGAGCAATTGGGAATGATGGCATGTTATTTCCTTAAACTCTGGAGTTGGACAGCTTGCTGTTCAACTTTGTTTTTATATCTCTACTATCCCGAAGGAATGTCATACTTCAGCTTTGAGAAAATGTCACCCCTGCGGGGTTCGATAGATCTTATCTCGATCTATGATCCGCCACCCCTTCGGAGTTGTTTTGTTGTTTAAGTAACTGATGTTACGCACCGTCCCGAAGGTTTGAGCGGCTCAACCAGGTTTTTCAAGAGAGCCTTCGGGACGTTCTGCGTAAGGTGAGTTAAGTAATCCAAGTTGCTACCTTGCGAAAATCATATAAGCAGGACTTTCGCTCGCAGGCGGTCTGTGACCGCCGTGTTCACCATAAAAGCGACGGTCACAGACCGTCTTGGAGCAAGGAAAGCGAAAGTCCTGATAAGGTTTAACGCAAAGGCGCAGAGTCGCAAGGGAAAAACCCTAAAATCTTAGCGCCTTGGCGGCTTTGCGTTAAGAAATTCAACTCAAAAGCCTTTCAAGAAGTAAAGGTAACAACTTGAGTTAAGTAAATCGCCATAAGTCATTAGACGAATTTGTTCCTTCGGCAGTGCAACTACTGGACGAACTCTGTAAAAACACTTTCGATTGGCTACTCAGTAAACCCGATAACTCGTCGCATACTTTTTGTGATACACCGAGATCCAGACTGCGTCACCCTGATTGCCGCCGAGGCAGATCACGTAATTACCAACCTCGCCCAAGTAGAATGAAACGTGTGCCCAGCCGTCATCCCAAAGGAAGGTGATGACTGCGCCTCTTTTCGGTGGATTGCTGGCTTTACCCCAATTCCGCCATGGATTCACCACCGCCGAATTCGTGGATGGTAACCCCGCCTTCTCGATGCACCAATTGATAAACCCCGCGCACCAATCCGTTTCATCGGGTAACGATGAGTATTTCTGTGCCAGATCGGTGCTCATCAAATATTCCACGATCTTGGGGTTGTGTTTTGCGCCGGGCATCTCGCGCGTGCCAAATTCTGCATACGCGATCGGCAGCCATAAGAATTCTTCCCGGCTTTGTTGAATGACCACGTCACCCAACTTCGCCAGCCTTTCGATTGGATACCAGCCCGCTTCGCCCCAGGAATTTGTGCAATGTTTCCACTTGCCATCCGGCGAGATCGAATCCACTTTGACCACGCGGTTGAACTTCATCAAACTGACTTCTGGCGAACTCTCATTGGGTTCCTGCCGCATTGGGATCGTATCAGACAAAGCGCGGTGCAAACCGGTTGCAGAGAAGTCCTCAGAGGCTGCCAGCAGATCGTTCTTCTCCATCAAATATTTTGAGGAAGCCCAGCCAATGGCATTGGTGCTTGTCTGGATATTGACCCACTTCCAATCCGGTGAGGCGTTGAGATACACGACCCGCTCATTACGCAAGACCTGACCCGTGACCGGATACCCCTCACCGGGACCTGAGCGATAATTCAATGTGTCACTTGTGACGATCATCTCGATATTGGTGGGGCTGGGCGGGGGTGGCGGAACCATTTTGGTTAAGTACTTGAGCGAACTCCAACCGGTAATGTTCCCCTCCGTTTTGCGGATCTGTGCCCATTGGTTATCGGCTGAAACCGCCAGCCCAGTGACCACATCGCCTTTTTTGAGCGAGCCGATCGCGGAATAGGTTGTCCCGGGTCCCTGTCGGATGTTCAAAACAGTTGCATCGACACGATACGCCGTCCCTGAGGCGGGAGGCGGAATTTCATCCACCAATTCAAGATAACTGCGATGACTCCAGCCGGTCTTGTTATCAGATGCCGTGATGTGAACCCAATCGTTTTGGATCTCAGCCCCTTGCACAGTATCTTTTTGATAAAGCATTCCTATAATGGAAAATGTTGTCCCAGGACCGGACCGAATTCGCAGCGCACTTGCAGTGACGATATACTTTGGCATGTATACTCCTCAGATCGATCTTTTGGTGATGTTATTCAATTGTAGTATAACTAATTGAATCGGTGTGGCAAGTTTTTGTGGCTTGATTTGGTTGTAAAATTAGGGCTGTTGTTCAAGCGAGCGCCTCACCAGGGGCTATCAGCGTGGAATTATATAAAAAGGTTCAGGTTTTATGAAGCTTCGAGATGAATTTTTGGAATTTGTTCGCGATCGTTGGACTCGGGGAGTAGTAATACTCTTTGTGCCTCTGACCGTTCTCGTATCAATATATTCTGCTGTTTCAGGGCGATTTGATATCCTGTGGTTGAGTATTTACGCCTTTATCGTTATCTTCCTGTTCCTGAATTCCTTATATATCCTGCTGGCACAGGAAAAAATGCCTGCTCTCGCAGCTCCCGGTAAAAATGCTATTGTAAAACGGGTTGCTAAATTTTTTCTGTTAATCCCATATGCCAGAGCCGCTTTGATCGCTTCGATTTTACTGATTCCATTCTTCGGTTTTGTTGCGCCTGTTAATCAACCCGTTGACGTCTTTTTGCATGGCACCCCCACGCTAACTCCGTCCATGACGTTAACGCCAACGCAAACCCTCACCCCGACCGCAACAATAACGAACACATCTACTTTAACAGTCACAGCCACGTCAACTCCCAAGGCGCAAGGCGTCTATTACATGATCGTCCTGGATGCTTCAACAAAAATGACCGAAGCGTTTGACGGCAAAACCAAATGGGAGGCTGCGAACGGATCGATCAATGCCATCCTGCAAGGCTTGGAGCCCGGCGCAAATTATGGCTTGGTGACGGTGGGCGGCTCTACCTCCGCCGAAGCTGTTGACTTGTGCAACGAGCCTTCCAACGTCCGAGCCTTTTTCGCTCCGCGCCCAAATGTCAGCGGTCAGATCGCCCAGCTTCAACCTGCGGGCGGCGGCTCGCTCTATACGGCTTTTGTTCTGGCGAAGAATCAATTTGAGGGCTTGCCTGATAACACCGTGCGCATGTTGATCTACATCACCGGCTCAAGCGATACCTGCGAAAGCCGGGATGAGTGGAAGGATCTGGAACGACTATTGAAGCTCAATGATGCCGCCGGTGTAAAACTCTACAGCGAGATCATCATTCTCGATGAAAAAGGCGGCTTCACCGCGCAAAGCCTTATGGAAGGGATCAGCGATCGTTCCAAGAATGTTAACGTGCAGATACCGCAAGATATTACGGCTTTGCAACAAGCCTCCACGACCGTGATAACGAATGTAAACATGTATATCAAAGACACCATCGCCAATTACCCAACCCTTACACCGGTCATCACCCCGACCATCACGTTGACCCCCAAACCAGCCACGCCAACCCTCACGCCTACGATCACAACCACGCCAACTATTACGCTGACCACTGGCGCTCCTACCACGATGCTCACCTGGACGCCGACCGTCACCCCGGTGACACCCAGTGCAACGGCTGTTCAACCGACCTCCGTGGAACTTCTTTCGGCAACTTACCTCACGCAGGGGATCGGCTGTCAGATCGATGTGCAAGTCCGGGTTAACGGCAGTCCCGCTGCGGGAACATTCCATGTGCGGAATGCTTCTTATGCATCCGGTGATAGTACCGCATATCCCCAAACTACATTGCAGCTTGGAACAAACTGGGCTAGCATTTTCAACCAAAGCAACCTAATCAAATTGAGCGGTGACAAGCCTGAGTATTATCAGCATGAAGTGTGGTTTGAATATAACGGCGTTCAATCCAATCATCTGACCGGTCTGTTCTGCCCCGGCATACCACCACCCTAGAGATCTGTGAAGGCACAGATGGGGCAAGTGTCAAAACGAACTCTGATGTAAAATTTACGAAGTATCGCGTAATTTAGTGAACCCAAAATTAATCTTCACTCGTGATGTTCAATAAAAAGTTTACTTAATTAACCCAAGTTGCCACCGTGCAGAATTTGCGCGAGTTTTAACGCAAGGACGCAAAGTCGCAAAGGGAAAAGCAGTTAAATCTTGGCGTCTTGGC
>JAYUGV010000097.1:0-5136 GCA_043767565.1 Anaerolineales bacterium | reverse complement strand
GGTCCGATCTGGTGGCGGCGGCGGTCATCTCAGGGAATCGAAACTTCGAGGGTCGTGTCCACCCATTGGTGAAGGCAAACTTCCTCGCCAGTCCGCCGCTCGTCGTCGCGTATGCGTTGGCTGGCACTGTGGATATCGACCTGAACAACGAACCGCTCGGCACTGACTCAAATGGTGCAGACGTTTACCTCAAAGACTTGTGGCCGTCTCAGCAAGAGATCAGCGATACGATCGCATCCAGCCTCAAAGTCGAAATGTTCCAGGATAAATATGCCGATGTGTTCAGCGGCTCGGATATGTGGAAAGAGATCAAGGTCACCGGCGGTGACATTTATGCGTGGGATGAAAGCTCCACGTATATTCATCATCCGCCTTACTTCCAGGAACTTTCGATGGAAGCTGGCGCAGTGAAAGATATCAAGTCGGCGCGTGTGTTGGGCTTGTTCGGTGACTCGATCACCACCGATCACATCTCCCCCGCTGGCAACATCGCCAACGACAGCCCCGCTGGAAAATATCTTCAAGAACGCGACGTGGCTCCGCAGTACTTCAACTCATACGGTGCGCGGCGCGGTAATGATCTCGTAATGGCACGCGGTACATTTGCAAATATCCGCTTGAAGAATAACTTGGTCGCACCCAAAGAAGGTAACTGGACGAAGCATCACATCAGCGGTGAAGTAATGTCCATGTATGATGCGGCGATGAAATATCAAAGTGAAGGCGTGCCTGCGATCATCCTCGCTGGTAAAGAATATGGTACCGGCTCCAGCCGTGACTGGGCAGCAAAGGGACCATTGCTGCAAGGCGTGAAGGCTGTCATCGCTGAATCGTTTGAACGCATCCACCGCTCGAACCTGGTTGGCATGGGTATCCTGCCGTTGAAATTTATCGAGGGACAGAACGCTGAGTCGCTGGGTTTGAAAGGCGACGAAGTCTATGACATCGCAGGCGTAACTACCGTCCAACCCAAACAGATGCTGACCGTGAAGGCAAAACGCGCTGACGGTTCCGTGATCGAATTCCAAGCCACTGCCCTGCTGAACACCGATGTGGAAGTGAACTACTACCGCAACGGCGGCATTCTCCATACGGTGCTGAGGAATTTAGTGAAGTAATGAACATCAAAAGTGACAGTCACCTTAATGAAGCTTAAAAAATAAATACCGTAATTATGTCTCCCTGAGCGTAGCGAAGGGTCTCTACACCCGAAAACGAGACCCTTCGGTCGCAAAGAACGCTCCCTCAGGGTGACATGTACTTTGAAATAGGGTTACGGCGTTAATTTCTTAAAGACCTTGAAGGTGACTGTCACTTATTAATTTAGCAAATCGAAACGAAACCCGCTCAAGCGGGTTTCGTTTTTTATTATGTGTAACTTCCTGCCATACCAAAGGAGATTTCTGTGACCAAAAACATCTTTATGAGCTATTCCCGCCGCGAATTGGGGTTTGTAGACGATCTCGTCAGCAAACTCGAGGGCGAAAGCTATTACGTCTGGCTGGATTATCGGGTCTTGATCCCTGGCACCCCGTGGAAAGGGCAAATTGATAAGGGACTCAAAGACGCCGATACTGTCCTGTTGGTTGTGTCACAAGCCTCCCTGGCGTCTAAATATGTGGCGCTGGAATGGCAGCACTTCCTCGAAACGAATAAGCGCGTCATTCTCCTGATCTTTGAAGCCGTAGACTTGCCGCCTGAACTTGAAAAATATGAGTGGGTGGACTTCCGCGGCAGTTATAAAGCCGGGCTGGCTGAATTATTCTCGCAACTGAAACAACCCATTCAGGAGCAACACCCTGCCCCTGAAACAGGCTTCAAAGCGCCTGCGATTGTGTGGGTTGCCATTATCGTTAGCATTTTGGTCGCGCTTCTATCCCTCTCCGAGATTTGGACGATCTTCATCCCTTGGATCTTGGTGCCGCTTCCCTACAAGATATACAAACGGAAATTCAATTTCACTCAAGTGCAGACTTCCTTATGGGCATTACCCATTGCCTCATTCATGTCTGTGATTGTTTATGATGACCCGTCACTGGATGCTATTGTGTGGACGGGACTCATTTTCGGATTGGTTTTGCTTTTTATCCTGCGCTCTTCCGCTATGCAACGCTGGGGCAGACCCGAAGCCATCATCCCCAAATACATCAATCCGCATGACCCGAAGATCAAAACTCCCGCGCCCGTTCCTTTCTATGTGGATTATGCCGTTCAAGACCGTGTCATCGCCGAAGACTTGATCAAAACCCTGAAAAAATATGGGCATCCACAGGTGGAGAAAATTCAGGATGCCAAAGCGGTATTCGCGCTGATCTCCCAATTCAAATCAGACACCGAAGCTGTTCCAGCACAGCAGATGGTCTTCCCGATCCTGATCCAGACCAACGATAAAATTTCGGAAACGTTATCCAATATCCAATGGATCGATTTTCGTCCTGGTGTGCGGGGTCTCGATACCATCGCCCAGTTACTACCCGACCCCAAGGAACTGTTGAAAGCGTTGGGGATGAGACCGGTCAGTTCTCAAACCGTATATTCGCCGTTCATTACCGCCCTGTACTTCTTTGTGATTCTTATCAGCGTTATCAACATCGGCGCGTCCATCGACTATATCTTTGCCTCTGATACGATGTGGAACGCCTCCGACGAAGCATTTACCTCCACGATCATTTCGTTCATCGTGAACATACTCCTGTTTACCGGGCTCGCTTATTTCATGGTGCGCGGCTTGACCAGTCGAAAAGGCATCTTCTCAAGGTTCGGTCTCATCGTGATAGGGATCGTTATCCTGGGCATCCTCTTGTTCTGGCAATCCATATTAGATGCAAATATATTATTAGAAATGGAAGATGCAGGCATTGATACGAATGAGGTGGGTATTAGCTTTTCAAACCTGGCGTTTATCATCTATTTCCTTGGGATCGCCGTGACAGGCTTTGTGTTCTTTGGGAACAGACGCGATATCAAGAATTGGTTCCCGGCCAGAAAGTAATTTGCATACCATCAAAAAGCGACTCGCCTATTTGGGCGAGTCGCTTTTAATTCACTTAAGCAGTTCCAACAAACCAGTTGGATACAAAATGGACTTGCCCTCGCCGAACTCATCGAGACTTTTCCACAGTGCGTTGAACGACTCTTTGACATCCGCTTCATGACCTACGATCATAGCCTGCTCATACAACCCAGGCTGACTCAACTCCCCATCATAGACTTGCACGATCTCGTGACCGGGCGTTCCGTTGAAGGTGAAGATATTTTCCAGTGTGCCAAGATATTTCAAACTCTCCGGCTTGACCTCCACCCCAAGTTCTTCCATCAACTCGCGGCAAATCGTCTCGCGACTCAATTCACCAAACTCGATCCCACCCCCAAGCGGACGGTGAAAAGTTTGTCCCTTGAGCGGGTCATATCCCTCAGCAACAAGGATGCGATCGTTATGGCGAAACACACAAATTGCAAGCGGGCGGATTCGATTCTTTTTCATGTTCCCTCAAAAAGTAGAGCGAGATATTATCTCGCTCTACAAAGAAATTAATTCAGGTTGCTTTAGCAAATTTGCCTGCATGGACCACGGTCCCGTCCACGTGACAGTGACTGGGATAAGCTTGCCTTTCAGATCATCTTCTGATTCAACAAAGACAAGTTTGTTGGTGGGTGTGCGTCCGCGCCAGCGTCCTTTTACTTTTTCTTCGAACAACACTTCCACAGTTTGACCGAGATATTTCTTGTTGATCTCGCCAACGATCTGTTCCTGCAGATCATCGAGCAGGTGCAGGCGGCGCATCTTTTCTTCCTCGGGCACATTATCGTCCATGCGGCGGGTGGCGACGGTCCCTTCTCGGGAGGAATAACGCGCCAGATGTGCCACATCCAGCCGAAGGTCGGAGAGGACGCGATACGTCTCCATGAACTGTGCCTCGGTCTCGCCGGGGAATCCGACGATGATATCCGTCGCGATGGAACAATCCGGAATTTTGCTGCGGATCATGGCGATGAGGTCGCGATACCCCTGCTGGGTATATCCGCGCTTCATGTTGAACAGCACTTCGTCGTCGCCCGCTTGAATGGGGACTTCGATATGCGGCATAACTTTAGGCAGCGCCGCGATGGTGTCCATGAGTTCTTCGGTGAAGTAGTTGGGATGCGAGGTTAGAAAGCGAATGCGCTCAATGCCCTCGACTTCGTTCACGAGGCGCAGCAGACCCGCAAGATTGGGACCATCAGGAATATCCTTGCCATAGCGATCAACAATTTGACCGAGCAACGTCACTTCCTTGACGCCTTGTTTTGCCAGCGAACGGATCTCTGCGACAACATCGCCAACGGGACGGGAACGTTCACCGCCACGTTTGGAGGGGATGATACAAAACGTGCAGGCATGCGAACAACCGTACACGATCGGCACATGCGCGCTGATGAGTTTGTTTTGCTCGGCAACCGGCAGGATCAATTCATCGTCCATCATCAGGAAGCGGCGCGTGGTTTCAGAGTCTTCGCTGGAATGGATCTTGCCCTGCGTGAGATGCGAGATCAATGGACCGGGGTCGGAGGGCGGCGAGAACACATCCACATACGGAAGTTTTTCACGCAATTTTTCCGCGCCGCGCACACCGACCATACAGCCCATCAAGTTGATGACTAGATTCGGGTTTTGCTTCTTGAGTGGGAAAAGCGAAGTCAACCGCCCCATCGCCTTATCTTCAGCAGATTGGCGTACAACACACGTATTTAAAACAATAACGTCCGCTTCTTCGATGGTTTCAGTAAGGGTATAGCCAAGATGCTCCAATGACGAGCCAACCCGTTGCGAGTCGGCGACGTTCATTTGGCAGCCTTCGGTCCAGATGTGGTATTTCATAGTGGCGGGAATTATACCAAGAGCGGTCGGGATTTGATGTTCTGGAATCGAAAGGGGAGTGACTAAAAGTATGTAGATGGATTTGCTCCCTTCGCCGTCCTCGGCGAAGGGAGTTGCACGCAAAACGCCGCCGAGGACAACGGCTTGAGCTTACGTGCTCCCATCGAAAGGATGCTCTCTATACTGAAAACGGGCACAAATTGCGTTATTAACCGATCGGTGTTCGGCGGGATAAATCCCTGTGTCTCGACAGGCTCGACAACCACCTCAGTTCGTGA